>JADJDU010000017.1 GCA_016702505.1 Microthrixaceae bacterium | reverse complement strand
CACCTTGTCGGCCTCCGGTGATCGAGGCGAAGGCCTCGGCCTCCTTCGGTGCGTGCGGGAACGCCTTGGATCGCTGTTCCCCTGAGTCGAGCCGGTACCGGACCAGGTAGCTGACACCACGGGGGCCTTCACGCTTGACGATGCTGGCCATAGCGGTCAGTCCTCGTCGGCATGGGCGACGGCGGCGCGGAGCGCGTCGGTCACGAACTCACGGAGGGTCTGGCCTTTGGAGAAACGGCAGCGGCCTTCGCTCGCCGGTGGAGGTCGTCGGGGATCTCGTAGTGAATGCGGGCCATGTCGGACACGGTAGGTCTCCTCTTGTCGGTGACTGGCTTTCCTGATATAGCTTAGCGCGCTTAGTTCACTTATGCAGGGAGCAACGATGGTCACCACTGAACCCACGGTTGGCCGATCGAGATCCTCGAGCCGCTCGGCGGTTGCGGAGGCAGGTGCGAGTTTCTGGACCGAATGCACTTCCTCGAGGTCGACCACATCGAGGTGCACAACGCCTTCATCGAGGTGCTCAACTCGGGTGACTGGTGCTGGGCGCTCCAGGAGCTCGGGTTTTGCCGAGCGGCGTCACCACGAGGGGGAGATGTTGCGGCAGGTCGACCGCGACCACACTCCACGGCCTGAGTTGTTGACCTACCAGCTCGAGCGGCTCGTGGCGCAACACAACTTCGAGGATCCGGTGGCGGTGGCCCGGTTCGTGTGGTCGCTCGACGTGTTCTTTGGGCGAGGCCCAGCACCACCTAGACCGTTGCCGTCGGTTCCGGGCTGTCAAGCTCGAGCTCGGCTTCTAGCCTCTGGACGATTGGGGCCGGTTCTGGGGCGACCTGGGGCCGGCCCTTCTTCGCGCTCGGGGCCACTCGCCACGGCCACGAAAAGCCACCACGGCCCAGTGTCGTGCTCGAGGAGGGTTTAGCTCGAGGTGCGGGCCGTTGCGGTGCGGGGCGGGCGGATTGCTCGGCGGGCTCGTTCACTCAATCCGCCCCATATCCCGTACTCCTCGGCTCGCCCGGCCTCGGCGCAGTCCTCGATGACAGGGCACCGGGCGCACAGTTCTCGGGCTGGTCCTGGTCGTTGACCACGGCTCGGGTAGAAGGCGTCGGTACCTGCTCCACGGCAGGCGGCGCGCTGGTGCCACTCCCGGGACGGGCCAGAAGGCCTTCTAACGGGTCCGACCACTCACCGGGGCGAGTGGCCAGCAGGGCGGCGTAGAACTTCTCACGGGCGCTCACAGACGATCTCCTGGTGGATGTTGGAGAGGGATGAGCCCCGGCCCTGTTGGGAGGTCCAATCCCAGGGCCGGGGCTCTTGGTGAGCGGGCGGAATTGTGAGGTTGTCGCACGTGACAACGACAACCTCACAACCCGATCACCAGGTCGGTGCCACCAGACCAGTACCGCCGATGGCAACACTTGCCTTCGGGTAGCGGCCAGCGGTGAACGCTGAGTAGCCGTAGGCGACGAGCTTCACAGTGAGGGTGCCTGATCCGCCATCCTCGAAGCGCAGCGTGAACGGTGAGCCCCCGGCCTGCTCCCACAAGAACAGCTCCGGAAGCAGCCACGACGAGGATCGTGTCCTCGTTGGTGCCAGCCCCGAGGTTGGTGGGGATCGAGGCGTCGGTGACGACGGGCAGACCGAGCAGGTACCCGGCGGTCTCGCCGTAACCCTGGGAGATGCCGAGCCCGGTGGCGTTGGACGGGCCAGCAGCGGTCGGGGTGACCAGCGGTCGACTCGATGAGTCCAGGGCCGCTTGGAACCAGCCCCAACGGCGGGGATGCATCACGATGTGGGAAGGGCCTCGGTAGACGTTGGACTGCACACGCTGCACAGCATCAGCCAGCTTCGGGTACAGCTCCCCAACGGTCGGGGAGGCGTCGGTGTAGGTCACGGACTCAATGCCGGACGTGTTGAGCACCCCTCGAAGCTCGCCGTTGATACCGGTGCCGGTGATGCACTGACGGTTCAGTTCAGCGGCATAGGCGGCGGCGAGGTCACGGAAGATCACCATGTCAATGTCGGGCTGGGACCGCTCGAACAATTGGCGGGAGATGTTCTGCTGACCAGCGATCGTACGAACGTCGATCGTCAGCAACGTGTCGTCCATCTCGGTCTCAGAGACAGCGGTGTTCTCGCCGTTCTGAGCGGCCACAGACGAGCCGGTAGTGATCCGAGACAAGTTGACGGTCATGCCGTGCTCAGGCAGCGGAAGGGCGCTGCACAAGTTGGCGAACGGCCGACCAGCACGGGCCACCTCCACGTACAGATCGCCGAGGTACTGCGGAGGCACGAGACCGACCATCGCAGACGTGCCGATGGCGGCACGGGCCTCCTGGTCGTGGGAGAGCCGAGACGTAGCGGCAGGATCTCCAACGATCATCGAAGCGAACGCATCAGCGAAGAACGACCGCCCACCGGAGCGGTACTCACCGGACCCTCCGACACGGATGTCGCCAGAGTTGGGAGCGGGGGAAACGGCGGTCGATGGCATCAGCGGCGGCACGGGCCTCTTCTCGGGCGACAAGCTCAGCCTCACGCTCTCGAAGCTGGACGAGGTCGGCGTCAGCGGCACGAACCTCTTCGCGAACCCGATCGAAGCGCAGCTCCTCGGCCTTGGAGAGGGTGCGGTCACCACGAGCTTCGGCGGCGGCGAGCACCTCGTCCATCTCGGCCAGGCAGCGGGTACGTTCATCTGGGGCGGCGGGATGTTGCGCCGGATTTGCTCAAGCAGACTCATCAGGAGTCCTTTCAGGGAATAGCCAACAGGGCAAGGTCAGACCCGGCAGACATGCACGGGTGACCCGATACACCAGGTGGTCCTCAGGTGGCCTTGCAGGTGCCCTCCAGGTGGTGCCCCTAGAAGCGTGGGGTCCGGCGTGGGTAGGCGGCGTGCAGGTCGGCGTGGGGTCCGGCGTGGTGGCTTTCGAGGACACAATACACCATCGCTGTGACAGATGAGTTACGTGCCCCGATCTTTCGGGGAGAGAGATTTGTTGATTCGACGCGCTCACCACGACCTCCGGGGAGAGAGTTTTCCTGACTCCGGGCTGTGTGAGCCGAGGTGGCCATCAGAACTTTTCGGTCTCCACCGGGGCGACGGTGCGCCAGTTGGATCAGCAGCCGGTTGAGCCGGGGCTACAGCAGCAAATGACGCACCTGGGCCGCATTCCACAGCCCATACCGGGAGCCCCGACGATCTCGAAACGTGCAGGTCAGGGCATCGAGGGGAGGTGAGGGGAGGGCACCTCCGAAACTTTCCTATGAATCCCTTCGTGTAGGAACTTTGGGAGGTGACCTCCCCTGACCTCCCCTCAAGGTCAAAAGGCGGCATCGAAACGCACCTTGAGACCTCGGTAGTGGGCCACCTGGTGACGGGTCACCTTCTCGATCCCGGCCCCGATGACGACCTGGTGCTCGGTGAAGTCAGCGGCGAAGTTCTTGTTCGACTTAGCCGGTCGACCCTCCTGAGTACACCAGTCCTTGTAGGCGAGATACAGCTCCTTGCCTTTGACCTCGGAGTGCGGATCGAACTCGATCACCTCGGCGATGAACCGGCCGAGCACGTCCTCACGCAGCTTCCACGCGGCCGTAGCGGCGTCGACGGTGCCACATGCACCTAGACCGCTCTGGTTCCAGTCGAAAGCTCCTCGGACGATCCAGGCGAGCAACGCTTCACGCTGGGCTCTGCCTGTCGCTAGACGATGACGTAGCCCTCGGTCTTGTACCCGATCACCGGGGCCCGCTTCGTGCTCGGGCTTGTAGGTGTGCGGGAACGGCACCAGTCGAAGCCGTCGCCATGCGGCGTGCTCAGTCGTGTTGACCGATGGCCGGTGGTTCGTGGCGATCACCAACAGGTGAGACGGCGCGAACGTGAACAAGTCGCCGTACATGAACCGGGCAGAGATCTGGTCACCTCCGGTCAACGCCTTGACCTGCTCCACACGCAGCGCACCACCTTCCTCGGTTTCGGAGATCCACACGAGCCGTTTCCCTCGGAGGTCGGCCTTGACCGTCGGGTGCTGGTCGTGGCTGGTCTTCATCACCAGTTGCGGCGCAACCGCCCCGGCGTAGTCACCCAGCACCGACCCGACCGCTTCGAGGAGCGTGGTCTTACCGTTCGCTCCGGTGCCGTCGAGCACCAGGGCGAGGTCTTCGGATGTGTGGCCGGTGGCCGCGTATCCGAAGACGCGTTGCAGCCACGGACGAACGTCGGCATCGACCACCTCGAGCAGCTCGTCAACGTCACGGTGCTGGGCGTCGATGTCGTACTCGACGGGGGCCAGCTTGGTTATCCGCCGTGCCGGGTCGTGCTCCAACAGGTTGCCGGTGCGGAGGTCGAGCACTCCGTTGGCGACGTTCAGAAGGTCAGGGTCGAGATCGAACTCGCTGGGGCTTGCCGCGATGCCTTGCACCCGTCGTGCCATCGTCATCGCCGATTCCAACTTGGAACGGTTGCGGTAGGTCGCTGCACGCTTCACGTCATCGGCAGACGCTCCGATGGCGGCGACGGTGGCCACCAACTCGATCACCCATGACCGTGCTTCCTCATGCACGGCCTCGGTGTCGTCGTGTGCCCAGCGGGTGCCGTCCCATCGCAGCCACCGACCCCAGGCAGCGACATACAGCCAGCGGCCTTGCAGATGGTCGGCGAGCACCTCAGCGACATGGGCATCAGTCCATGACGCTGGGATCACTCGACCGCCTGCGGGCTCGTCGTGCATCCACTCGCCGGGGCCTTCCTCGGTGACTCGACGGGCCTTCTCTGCTCGTAGATCGTGATTCACGGCCGAACCTCCACCAGCTCGAAACCGGCTTCGGTCAACGCCACCAGGATCCTGCGGGCACCATCGATGTCAGACCTTTGAGCGGGAAGCTCGCCGATCACTCCCACCAGCACCCCGAGGGCACCTGGTCGGAGGCGTCGACGCTCGGGATGTTTGTCGATGACGGCGCAGCCACCAGCGTTGAGCGCAGCGAGGACCATCTCGGCCACCTCCCAGTCGTTGCCGTCGGTCCAGGGGGCTCGGGCCGTAGCCGCCAGCGATCCCGAACGACACCTCACAGAGCAGGTCGACAATCGGGTGCTCGGTGTTGTGGCTGTAGGGCGAACGCTCCTCGGCGAGCAGATACCGGCCCATCGCAGCGGCATAGGCCAGCCGGTCGACGGGTCGGCCGTGGGCGTAGTCGATCCCCATCAGCTCCCATTGCAACCCGGCGCTCGGCCTGTAGCCGCAGCAATACGAACGGGCATCGGCGAGGTCAACGGCCTGCAACCCACAACGTCCACACAGCCAGCCGCCATCGATCGGGCCAGCAGCGGGACCGTGAAGACTGCGCATCTGTAGCGTCGTCTGACACTTCGGGCAGAAGTCGACAAGGGCCTCAGGGGCCAACATGTCGACGGCGGTTCCACCAGAATCGCAGTCGGGCAACGACCACACGTCGCACACGTCACCGGTCGACTCGATCACCGACGCGAGGTCGACCAGGCCGAGCAGCTCGTCGCCGTGAAGGGCGGTCATCGGACCACCTCCACACTCGGCCACGGTGGCGGAGGAGCGTTTCGGCTCCGGTCCCGTAGCTCTGCCTGAATCGCTTGGACGTGCTCCCGGTTGCGGCGAACCTGCTCAGGGTCGACACGGCGCTTCTGCTGGATCGAGTCAGCCGCCGTGATCACCGCGTCAGCCAGCCGGTACGAGACCCGATCTCCGAGCCGCTCGACGAGCTCAGCGGCGACCGCTTCGAGGTCTGGCCCCAGATGCACGTAGGAGCCCCGAACGGGTGACGCCTGATACCCACCAGGGGTATGCTCTGTCTGCGTCCCCACGCTCCCGGTCGGCCCCGCTTCGGCGGGGTCGTGCCGCGTCATGCGGCGTCCTGGGGTCTGCTAGCGGGCAAGCTCTCGGCGTAGGCCACTAGGTCGCTGTCTCTGAATGCGGCGTCCTGGGGTCTGCTAGCGGGCAAGCTCTCGGCGTAGGCCACTAGGTCGCTGTCTCTGAATGCGGCGTCCTGGGGTCTGCTAACGGGCAAGCTCTCGGCGTAGGCCACTAGGTCGGCGTCTCGGATCAGGCGGCGTGACCCAACCTGCACCGTTGGAACGACGCCATCGTTGGCCAGCTTGTAGAGCGTTGTGCGCCCGATGCCGAGGCGGTCGGCGGCGGATGGAATCGACAGGAGTAGTGCGGACACTGCGGTTACCTCCGTTGGTTGGTGGTTGGTACCGGCAGAGTCCGTTACGATCCGGGTATGCGTCTAGAACCACAGCAAATAGACCCTGGTCCGAGGGAGTTTCTCGGGCTGAGCGTCGGTAACGGCGGTTGGGTCAGAGCGGAGTTCTCCGGTGGCCTGTTCGCCTACCTGCGACTCGGTGAGTTCGGGTCGAAGCTTGAGATGACCGAGCAGTACCTCAGGCTCAGTGATGGCGGGCCTATCCGCTCGTCTGACCGAAGGGCTGTCTCGTGGGGTCGCCTGGTCCAGCTCGTCAACAGCCACCCGGAGCTACGAGCCAACGTTCGATCGAGGCTCAACGTGCCTGGCCCGGACCTTGCTCGTGCGGCAGCGGCGATGGGGGCGGTGTACGGATCGGCAGCGGACAAGGCTCGGGGCCGTTCGTTGCCTACGCATTGGCTCGCTCAAATGATCGAGGCGCAGTACGACGACAGCGAGGTCGACCAGGCACCATGGCCTGAGCACTCGCCTATCCGGCCGACAACAGACCCGCCGTCGGGAGTGTTGGAGGTGCCCACAGGTACCCGCTACCCGATCGAGTTCTACGAGCAGGTGGCCCAGACCTACCAGGCGCTAAAGGCGGCGGGCATCGCCCCGAACGCAACGATGGCGGCGGCGAACAGCTTGCCTAAGACGACGGTTGACCGATGGGTGCGGCGCTCCGTTGATCTCGGGTTGATGGAGCGCTCAGCCCGAGGCAACCCGGTCACTCGTTGGTAGGTGTCACGGGCCAGCCCAAGACCCGGCCGCGGCTCTAGTGCACAACTAGTGCACAGACGCAGCGATTCGGGGGTGTTCGCCGGTGTACCGATAGGTGCTCTGACCTGCTGTTTCTGTTCGTGGGCGTTCGCCCAAATTCGGCCTAATCGCCCTTACAAGGCAGATGTCGGGGGTTCGAGTCCCTCTGCGCCCACCACAGAAAGGCCAGGTCAGAGGGCATTTTCCTCGGCCTGGCCTTCGTCGTTTCCGGCCTCGGAATCGTTCTGGTGCACAACTAGTGCACGGACGTTTCCGGCAGGTGCCGCAGATGCGCCACGTCCCATCGCATCGAGCGCGTCGGTCACCTTGTCCTCGGTGCCAGGCAGGCGATGGCCATAGCGATCCAGAACGGTCACCACGGACGCGTGACCAGCCCGAGCGGCGATCTCCTTAGGTGAGGCCTCGGCGTCGATCCAGAAGGCCACGGCGGTATGGCGCAGGGCGTGAGGCGTGAGCCCATCGAGACCCGCTGCGGTGACCGCTGGATGCCAATAGCGGCGACGAAAGTTGTTCGACCGCAGGTACCCGCCGTCAGGGCTCGGAAACACGATGTCGCCGGAGGTGACGGCCAGGTGCTCGGCCAGGGCGTCGGCGACGAAACGAGGGATCGGAACCGAGCGGCGACCAGCTCGGGTCTTGGGTGGGCCGATGACGATGTGACCGCGAACCTCCGTCGCGATCTCGGCCACCTCGAGGCGGCGGCGCAACAGGTCCACCCGGTCACGTTTGAGCCCAGCCAGCTCACCGATGCGGAGACCGCAGTACGCGCCGACCAGCACCAGGGCGCGGTGCTGAGGTGCCATCGAGTCGACCAGGGTGGCCACCTCGTCGGGGGTGAGGAAACGCATTTCCTCGCGTTCGACCTTGGGGAGCTCCACCCGTGCGGTCGGGTCGGTGCGGATCCGCCCAGCATCCACCGCGGCACCGATCGTCTTGCCGAAGATCTGAGCGGCCTTGACGACGGTGGCCGGCGCGAGACCAGACGCGGAGAGGTCCGCCACCCATCTCTTCACGGCCATGTGGTCGATGTCAGACAGGGCGACGGGGCCGAAATGGGGGAGCAGGTGGTTTCGGGCGTAGGACTCGTCACGGGCCCGCGTGGAGGCCCGGAGGTTGACCGTCGTTGGCCACCACTCGGCCCACCAGTCAGCGAAGGTGACCTTGCCGGATCTCGGGTCGATCAGTTCGCCGCGCACCTTGTCGGCCTCGGTGATCGAGGCGAAGGCCTCGGCCTCCTTCTTGGTGCGGAACGCCTTGGATCGCTGTTCCCCTGAGTCGAGCCGGTACCGGACCAGGTAGCTGACACCACGGGGGCCTTCACGCTTGACGATGCTGGCCATAGCGGTCAGTCCTCGTCGGCATGGGCGACGGCGGCGCGGAGCGCGTCGGTCACGAACTCACGGAGGGTCTGGCCTTTGAGCGCGGCAGCGGCCTTCGCTCGCCGGTGGAGGTCGTCGGGGATCTCGTAGTGAATGCGGGCCATGTCGGACACGGTAGGTCTCCTCTTGTCGGTGACTGGCTTTCCTGATATAGCTTAGCGCGCTTAGTTCACTTATGCAGGGAGCAACGATGGCCACCACTGAACCCACGGTTAGCCCGATCGAGATCCTCGAGCCGCTCGGCGGTTGCGGAGGCAGGTGCGAGTTTCTGGACCGAATGCACTTCCTCGAGGTCGACCACATCGAGGTGCACAACGCCTTCATCGAGGTGCTCAACTCGGGTGACTGGTGCTGGGCGCTCCAGGAGCTCGGGTTTGCCGAGCGGCGTCACCACGAGGGGGAGATGTTGCGGCAGGTCGACCGCGACCACACTCCACGGCCTGAGTTGTTGACCTACCAGCTCGAGCGGCTCGTGGCGCAACACAACTTCGAGGATCCGGTGGCGGTGGCCCGGTTCGTGTGGTCGCTCGACGTGTTCTTTGGGCGAGGCCCAGCACCACCTAGACCGTTGCCGTCGGTTCCGGGCTGTCAAGCTCGAGCTCGGCTTCTAGCCTCTGGACGATTGGGGCCGGTTCTGGGGCGACCTGGGGCCGGCCCTTCTTCGCGCTCGGGGCCACTCGCCACGGCCACGAAAGCCACCACGGCCCAGTGTCGTGCTCGAGGAGGGTTTAGCTCGAGGTGCGGGCCGTTGCGGTGCGGGGCGGGCGGATTGCTCGGCGGGCTCGTTCACTCAATCCGCCCCATATCCCGTACTCCTCGGCTCGCCCGGCCTCGGCGCAGTCCTCGATGACAGGGCACCGGGCGCACAGTTCTCGGGCTGGTCCTGGTCGTTGACCACGGCTCGGGTAGAAGGCGTCGGTACCTGCTCCACGGCAGGCAGCGCGCTGGTGCCACTCGGGACGGGCCAGAAGGCCTTCTAACGGGTCCGACCACTCACCGGGGCGAGTGGCCAGCAGGGCGGCGTAGAACTTCTCACGGGCGCTCACAGACGATCTCCTGGTGGATGTTGGAGAGGGATGAGCCCCGGCCCTGTTGGGAGGTCCAATCCCAGGGCCGGGGGCTCTTGGTGAGCGGGCGGAATTGTGAGGGTTGTCGCACGTGACAACGACAACCTCACAACCCGATCACCAGGTCGGTGCCACCAGACCAGTACCGCCGATGGCAACACTTGCCTTCAGGGTGGCGGCCAGCGGTGAACGCTGAGTAGCCGTAGGCGACGAGCTTCACAGTGAGGGTGCCTGATCCGCCATCCTCGAAGCGCAGCGTGAACGGTGAGCCCCCGGCCTGCTCCCACAAGAACAGCTCCGAAGCAGCCACGACGAGGATCGTGTCCTCGTTGGTGCCAGCCCCGAGGTTGGTGGGGATCGAGGCGTCGGTGACGACGGGCAGACCGAGCAGGTACCCGGCGGTCTCGCCGTAACCCTGGGAGATGCCGAGCCCGGTGGCGTTGGACGGGCCAGCAGCGGTCGGGGTGACCAGCGGTCGACTCGATGAGTCCAGGGCCGCTTGGAACCAGCCCCAACGGCGGGGATGCATCACGATGTGGGAAGGACCCCGGTAGACGTTGGACTGCACACGCTGCACAGCATCAGCCAGCTTCGGGTACAGCTCCCAACGGTCGGGGAGGCGTCGGTGTAGGTCACGGACTCAATGCCGGACGTGTTGAGCACCCCTCGAAGCTCGCCGTTGATACCGGTGCCGGTGATGCACTGACGGTTCAGTTCAGCGGCATAGGCGGCGGCGAGGTCACGGAAGATCACCATGTCAATGTCGGGCTGGGACCGCTCGAACAATTGGCGGGAGATGTTCTGCTGACCAGCGATCGTACGAACGTCGATCGTCAGCAACGTGTCGTCCATCTCGGTCTCAGAGACAGCGGTGTTCTCGCCGTTCTGAGCGGCCACAGACGAGCCGGTAGTGATCCGAGACAAGTTGACGGTCATGCCGTGCTCAGGCAGCGGAAGGGCGCTGCACAGTTGGCGAACGGCCGACCAGCACGGGCCACCTCCACGTACAGATCGCCGAGGTACTGCGGAGGCACGAGACCGACCATCGCAGACGTGCCGATGGCGGCACGGGCCTCCTGGTCGTGGGAGAGCCGAGACGTAGCGGCAGGATCTCCAACGATCATCGAAGCGAACGCATCAGCGAAGAACGACCGCCCACCGGAGCGGTACTCACCGGACCCTCCGACACGGATGTCGCCAGAGTTGGGAGCGGGGAAACGGCGGTCGATGGCATCAGCGGCGGCACGGGCCTCTTCTCGGGCGACAAGCTCAGCCTCACGCTCTCGAAGCTGGACGAGGTCGGCGTCAGCGGCACGAACCTCTTCGCGAACCCGATCGAAGCGCAGCTCCTCGGCCTTGGAGAGGGTGCGGTCACCACGAGCTTCGGCGGCGGCGAGCACCTCGTCCATCTCGGCCAGGGCAGCGGTACGTTCATCTAGGGCGGCGCGGATGTTGCGCCGGATTTGCTCAAGCAGACTCATCAGGAGTCCTTTCAGGGAATAGCCAACAGGGCAAGGTCAGACCCGGCAGACATGCACGGGTGACCCGATACACCAGGTGGTCCTCAGGTGGCCTTGCAGGTGCCCTCCAGGTGGTGCCCCTAAGCGTGGGGTCCGGCGTGGGTAGGCGGCGTGCAGGTCGGCGTGGGGTCCGGCGTGGTGGCTTTCGAGGACACAATACACCATCGCTGTGACAGATGAGTTACGTGCCCCGATCTTTCGGGGAGAGAGATTTGTTGATTCGACGCGCTCACCACGACCTCCGGGGAGAGAGTTTTCCTGACTCCGGGGCTGTGTGAGCCGAGGTGGCCATCAGAACTTTTCGGTCTCCACCGGGGCGACGGTGCGCCAGTTGGATCAGCAGCCGGTTGAGCCGGGGCTACAGCAGCAAATGACGCACCTGGGCCGCATTCCACAGCCCATACCGGGAGCCCCGACGATCTCGAAACGTGCAGGTCATCCTGGAGTACACCAGTCCTTGTAGGCGAGATACAGCTCCTTGCCTTTGACCTCGGAGTGCGGATCGAACTCGATCACCTCGGCGATGAACCGGCCGAGCACGTCCTCCGCATCCCGCGCCGTAGCGGCGTCGACGGTGCCACATGCACCTAGACCGCTCTGGTTCCAGTCAAAGCTCCTCGGACGATCCAGGCGAGCAACGCTTCACGCTGGGCTCTGCCTGTCGCTCAGACGATGACGTAGCCCTCGGTCTTGTACCCGATCACCGGGGCCCGCTTCGTGCTCGGGCTTGTAGGTGTTGGGAACGGCACCAGTCGAAGCCGTCGCCATGCGGCGTGCTCAGTCGTGTTGACCGATGGCCGGTGGTTCGTGGCGATCACCAACAGGTGAGACAGCGAACGTGAACAAGTCGCCGTTACATGAACCGGGCAGAGATCTGGTCACCTCCGGTCAACGCCTTGACCTGCTCCACACGCAGCGCACCACCTTCCTCGGTTTCGGAGATCCACACGAGCCGTTTCCCTCGGAGGTCGGCCTTGACCGTCGGGTGCTGGTCGTGGCTGGTCTTCATCACCAGTTGCGGCGCCAACCGCCCGCGCTAGTCACCCAGCACCGGCCCGACCGCTTCGAGGAGCGTGGCACGCCGTTCGCTCCGGTGCCGTCGAGCACCAGGGCGAGGTCTTCGGATGTGGCCGGTGGCCGCGTATCCGAAGACGTTGCAGCCACGGACGAACGTCGGCATCGACCACCTCGAGCAGCTCGTCAACGTCACGGTGCTGGGCGTCGATGTCGTACTCGACGGGGCCAACTTGGTTATCCGCCGTGCCGGGTCGATGCTCCAACAGGTTGCCGGTGCGGAGGTCGAGCACTCCGTTGGCGACGTTCAGAAGGTCAGGGTCGAGATCGAACTCGCTGGGGCTTGCCGCGATGCCTTGCACCCGTCGTGCCATCGTCATCGCCGATTCCAACTTGGAACGGTTGCGGTAGGTCGCTGCACGCTTCACGTCATCGGCAGACGCTCCGATGGCGGCGACGGTGGCCACCAACTCGATCACCCATGACCGTGCTTCCTCATGCACGGCCTCGGTATCGTCGTGTGCCCGGCGGTGCCGTCCCCATCGCAGCCACCGACCCCAGGCGGCGACATACAGCCAGCGGCCTTGCAGATGGTCGGCGAGCACCTCAGCGACATGGGCATCAGTCCATGACGCTGGGATCACTCGACCGCCTGCGGGCTCGTCGTGCATCCACTCGCCGGGCCTTCCTCGGTGACTCGACGGGCCTTCTCTGCTCGTAGATCGTGATTCACGGCCGAACCTCCACCAGCTCGAAACCGGCTTCGGTCAACGCCACCAGGATCCTGCGGGCACCATCGATGTCAGACCTTTGAGCGGGAAGCTCGCCGATCACTCCCACCAGCACCCCGAGGGCACCTGGTCGGAGGCGTCGACGCTCGGGATGTTTGTCGATGACGGCGCAGCCACCAGCGTTGAGCGCAGCGAGGACCATCTCGGCCACCTCCCAGTCGTTGCCGTCGGTCCAAGGGCTCGGGCCGTAGCCGCCAGCGATCCCGAACGACACCTCACAGAGCAGGTCGACAATCGGGTGCTCGGTGTTGTGGCTGTAGGGCGAACGCTCCTCGGCGAGCAGATACCGGCCCATCGCAGCGGCATAGGCCAGCCGAGTCGACGGGTCGGCCGTGGGCGTAGTCGATCCCCATCAGCTCCCATTGCAACCCGGCGCTCGGCCTGTAGCCGCAGCAATACGAACGGGCATCGGCGAGGTCAACGGCCTGCAACCCACAACGTCCACACAGCCAGCCGCCATCGATCGGGCCAGCAGCGGGACCGTGAAGACTGCGCATCTGTAGCGTCGTCTGACACTTCGGGCAGAAGTCGACAAGGGCCTCAGGGGCCAACATGTCGACGGCGGTTCCACCAGAATCGCAGTCGGGCAACGCCAGGTAGAACGCATCGGTACCTGCTCCACGGCAGGCAGCGCTGGTGCCACCGGGACGGGCCAGAAGGCTTTCTAACGGGTCCGACCACCACCGGGGCGAGTGGCCAGCAGGCGGCGAACTTCTCACGGGCGCTCACAGACGATCTCCTGGTGGATGTTGGAGAGGATGAGCCCCGGCCCTGTTGGGAGGTCCAATCCCAGGGCCGGGGCTCTTGGTGAGCGGGCAATGTGAGGTTGTCGCACGACAACGACAACCTCACAACCCGATCACCAGGTCGGTGCCACCAGACCAGTACCGCCGATGGCAACACTTGCCTCGGGTAGCGGCCAGCGGTGAACGCTGAGTAGCCGTAGGCGACGAGCTACAGTGAGGGTGCCTGATCCGCCATCCTCGAAGCGCAGCGTGAACGGTGAGCCCCGGCCTGCTCCCACAAGAACAGCTCCGAAGCAGCCACGACGAGGATCGTGTCCTCGTTGGTGCCAGCCCCGAGGTTGGTGGGGATCGAGGCGTCGGTGACGACGGGCAGGCCGAGCAGGTACCCGGCGGTCCCGCCGTAACCCTGGGAGATGCCGGGCCCGGTGGCGTTGGACGGGCCAGCAGCGGTCTGGGTGACCAGCGGTCGACTCGATGAGTCCAGGGCCGCTTGGAACCAGCCCCAACGGCGGGGATGCATCACGATGTGGGAAGGACCCCGGTAGACGTTGGACTGCACACGCTGCACAGCATCAGCCAGCTTCGGGTACAGCTCCCCACGGTCGGGGAGGCGTCGGTGTAGGTCACGGACTCAATGCCGGACGTGTTGAGCACCTCGAAGCTCGCCGTTGATACCGGTGCCGGGTGATGCACTGACGGTTCAGTTCAGCGGCATAGGCGGCGGCGAGGTCACGGAAGATCACCATGTCAATGTCGGGCTGGGACCGCTCGAACAATTGGCGGGAGATGTTCTGCTGACCAGCGATCGTACGAACGTCGATCGTCAGCAACGTGTCGTCCATCTCGGTCTCAGAGACAGCGGTGTTCTCGCCGTCCTGAGCGGCCACAGACGAGCCGGTAGTGATCCGAGACAAGTTGACGGTCATGCCGTGCTCAGGCAGCGGAAGGGCGCTGCACAAGTTGGCGAACGGCCGACCAGCACGGGCCACCTCCACGTACAGATCGCCGAGGTACTGCGGAGGCACGAGACCGACCATCGCAGACGTGCCGATGGCGGCACGGGCCTCCTGGTCGGGAGAGCCGAGACGCAGCGGCGGATCTCCAACGATCATCGAAGCGAACGCATCAGCGAAGAACGACCGCCCACCGAGCGGTACTCACCGGACCCTCCGACACGGATGTCGCCAGAGTTGGGAGCGGGGAAACGGCGGTCGATGGCATCAGCGGCGGCACGGGCCTCTTCTCGGGCGACAAGCCCAGCCTCACGCTCTCGAAGCTGGACGAGGTCGGCGTCAGCGGCACGAACCTCTTCGCGAACCCGATCGAAGCGCAGCTCCTCGGCCTTGGAGAGGGTGCGGTCACCACGAGCTTCGGCGGCGGCGAGCACCTCGTCCATCTCGGCCAGGGCAGCGGTACGTTCATCTAGGGCGGGGCGGATGTTGCGACGGATTTGCTCAAGCAGCCTCATCAGGAGTCCTTTTCAGGAATAGCCAACAGGGCAAGGTCAGACCCGGCAGACATGCACGGGTGACCCGACACACCAGGTGGTCCTCAGGTGGCCTTGCAGGTGCCCTCCAGGTGGTGCCCTAAGCGTGGGGTCCGGCGTGGGTAGGCGGCGTGCAGGTCGGCGTGGGGTCCGGCGTGGTGGCTTTCGAGGACACAATACACCATCGCTGTGACAGATGAGTTACGTGCCACGACCTCCGGGGAGAGAGTTTTCCTGACTCCGGGCTGTGTGGGCGGATCCGCCCATCAGAAACTTTCAGTTCCACCGGGCCACCCGGCGCAGCAGGAGCCGACAGTCGTGGTCGTGGGCGATCGTGGCGTGGTACACGCCTTCGAAGCCCTCGGTTATATCCACGTCCGGTGCGCAGTTGCAGCCACCCAGCCGGGCGCTTGTGACGGCGGCTTGCCGCAGCGTTTCGGGGTCGTGATGGAGGGTCATGCGGGTGCTCCCGTGTAGCGGTTGGTGGTGGCCTTGGCGGGTGGCCTGGGTTGTGGTGGTGGTGGTGGGCAGTTGGCCCACCGCTCGAGGTCGACGGGCCTGGGCGTGTGACGGTTGACCGATGCGCCGTGCTGGGTTCGGCCGCCACACGCCGGGGTGTCTCTGCACCTCGGCCAGTTGTCCCGATGCTTGCCAGCCGGGGTCTTGGCGGCGGTCATGGTCGGTGCGCCGCATCCTTCACAGAACGCCAGCAGGTGGCCGGTGTGTATCCCTGCCAGGTGGGCGGCGAGCAGGTCACGGTGTTCGGTGATTGCCGGGCCGACGATGGCGATTGATCCCCTAGTGCCCGCTGCCCGGATCTGGCCACGGTGCATGGTGAGGGTCACGCCGGTTTCGTCGAGGCGGTCGAGCAGGTCGAGGAGGCGCATCAGAACTCCACCTCGATCTGCTCGTCAGGATCCAGTGGTGGCCCGAACAGGTCATCGACGCCGGTTTCGGGCCTCGCACGATTCGCACGATTTGACCCCTTCTTTGCTTCATGAGGGATTGGGTCTTTCCCACCTCTTCTTCTGGGTTTTCTCATGAGGCGAAGTAGGGGAAAAAGATGCGAAAGATGCGAGAACGTGCGAGGGCTCGCACCATTGCTCCGATGAAAGGATGCGAACGTCACGCCAACCAGTAGGCCCGGTGTTGCTGCCAACGGGCCTCTGGCGGGGGCCGAGGGTGTTGTCGAGGCGGGCCAGGAACCTGTTTCGTCCGAGCCTTCCTCGGCCGTTGGATTCCGCCCACTCCGAGTAGGCCTCGAACACTTCACGGCCAGACGTGAACCCTCCAGGGTCGGCGGCGATCACCTCGGCGGCGAACAGTGCAGCCACGTCGGATTGCTGGGCGAAGTGATCGACGACCAACGGGTTCGCCAACTGGTATCCACCTCGAGCGATCCACGCTTGAGCCGCCTGGACTAGCTGCACCAGGAACCCTTCGGCCTCGGCCTTGAGGCGGTCCTCGATAGTGCGGTCCTCAGACCCGGTAACCGAGTTGGGGAACATCACCGGCCATGTGCGGGCCATGTACGCACCGGAGGTTTCACCAACGGTTGGTGGCTGGTTGGCGGTGAACACGAACAGGGCCCGGTTGTGGAACGTGTAGGCGTCACGGAACTTTCGCTCGGCCGCCACCAGGTCATCGCCGGTTACCTGCTTGTAGAGGGCGAGGTCGTCGACGTGGTGGTCGGACAGGTCACCGGCCACGTTCAGGGGCACGGCCGTAGAGACGATGCGGCGGCGAACCGGTTGGTGGCCAGGGCGTGCAACGAAACCGACGTGGTGGCCAACTCGCCCACCAGGTGTTCCACCAGACGGGCGAACGTCGACTTACCGGACCGCTCAGGGCCGTACAAGAACAGCGTCTTGCGCTGGGTTATCCACGGTGCCAGCACCAGCGAGGCGGCCTCGAGCAGCCCCTCGACCTGGTCTCCAACCCGATCAGCAAGCCACCCATCGAGGAACGGACAGGTTGCGTTCGGGTTCCACTTCACCGGTAGCTGCCACGTCGACAGATACTTCGGGTCGTGGTCCGCAAGGGTGCCCGTGGCGAGGTCCAACATGCCGTTGGCGACGTTCACGAGACCGGGGTGAGCAAGATCACCTAGCACCAGATCACGGGACCGCAGCAGATCGACCACAAGCTCCTCTACGGCCTTGCGGTGCATCGGCCGGTACCTGTTGGCCAGCAGTTCACGCAGGGCCGCCACCATCGGCTCAGAGTCGACGTAGACCCCTCCGACGTACTGGCGGATCGACCCATCGGGGGCGAGGGCGAGATGGTGGCGGCTGAGAACCTGCTCGGCCACGTCCAGGGCTCGCAGCCCATCGGAGTCGAAGAACTGGGCCGACGGGTCATCACCGGGGATTTGGGCTTGAAGCGGATGGTCGCTTGGGATCCTTCCGGCCCGGTCGATCAGG
>JADJDU010000016.1 GCA_016702505.1 Microthrixaceae bacterium | reverse complement strand
GTCGGCTTTCCACCAAGACCTGGGGGCAGCCTACGGGCTGACGGTGGGGCGGCCTGCCAGAGCGAGATCCGGTCGGCATTGGCGTAGAGCACGTCGATCGGGGACTTCCGGCCACGAGCGTCGCCCCCGGTTCTGGCGGCGGCGTCGGGCCTTGCTGAGGACCACGTGACCAGCCGTATCGATCGAAGTCTGATGGGGCTCATGGTGGGTGAACAGGTAGAGCTGGGCATCTGGAACCCGGACCTCGAACCCGGCCCGGTCTAAGGAAAGGGCCATGCCGCGGTAGAAGCCGTCGAAGTCGATGGGTCCCGCCAGAAGGGACCGGGGCTTGGGGCAAGGCGTCGACCGCGGCCTGGGTCAGCAGATACCGCGCCGCCAACGCCGCCACCGGACCGTCGGTGTCGATGGTGAGGAGGTCGGTCCGGAGTGTCCGGGCGGCCGGGGCGAGAACCACAACGGCCGAGATCGCCATGACGGGGGGGCCAAGGTCGGTCGGCGCTGGTCGGCTAGCACCGGCCTCACCTGCGCCCGGTAGCGCCGGCCCGCTCGACTCCGACGGCCAGCGTCCGGCCCGCCGGGACCACGTGGCGAATGAGAAGAAGGCGATGCTGGCAGCGTGGGCGGGGAGGAGGTACCAGGGTTGGATCGCGCCCGCCTCGATGTTGGCCAGCCCGAGGATCGCCCCGGCCAACCCGGCCAGGGCCAGGCCCATGCCAACGACCTCCGGCCAGGCTCGACGTCGGGCCGCGGCGGCGGTGGCGAACGCTCCGAACACCAGCCCCCATGCAAGCCGCGGCATCCGCTCGATCAGCATGAAGTCATAGGGCGGCTCGGTGATCGCCCATGCTGAGGTATCGACAACTCAGCCCGGAGCACCTTGGCCAACTCCGAGCGCGTGCGCGTGCTGCGGACTCGTCGAGCCGGCCCCGTTCGACGATGGGACCGGGTTGGAATCACGTCCGTTGCGACCCGTCAACCAGCATCGGCGACAAGAGCACCAGGCCCACCGCCATCGCAGCCGCCAGCGGTCGCCACAACGCCACCAGGCCAGGGCGGCCTCGGGTGCGGACGGTGGTGAAGGCCAAGCCCAGCCCGGCCAGCCCCACCACCGGTAGAACGAAGGGAGCGAACCCCAGGTGGGCACCGATGCACCACACTGCCAGCGCGGCTGCCAAAGGGAGGAGGCGACCGCTGCCCAGGGCCACCCGCCAGGCCACGAACACCAGGACTTACAGCAGGCACCACGGCCAGGGTCGGGTTCCACGGCATCAACAGGCTGGCCGAGGGAGTGCGGGTTGCCATGATCACCACCGATGCGGCGGCAGCCAGGCCCAGCCACGGCACCCGGAGCCGGGCCATGAACCACACCAAGAAGGCCAGCCACGCCCCGTTCCACCAAAGAGTGGTAGCCAGGCCCGCCGACGAACGTTGTCCGAGCAGGTGATACGGGAGCCATTGGATGGCGTACACCAACGGCAAGGGATGGTTGTAGCCGCGCTGGGCCGAGTAGGGGCCCGACAGCGGCACCATCCTCGATGTGTGGCGGATCACCAGTTCGGCCACCGCCCAGTCACCGTTGGGGAGCCAGGTCCCGAGGAGTTGGACGACTCCGAGCAGGAAGAAGCCACCCCCCACGATGCACGGCAGGGTGACGGTCGGGCGCAGCCAGCGAGGCAGCGACTCTGCGGGTGACTCGGGCCCAGACATCGATGCCATGGTTTTACCCTGGCCTCCGCGCTGCCAGCAGCCACCCGCAGGAGGCGTCGGGCCTTGAGTTCGGTCTCCAACCATTCGCCATGGGGGTCGGAGTCCCAGGTGATGCCGCCGCCGGTGCCGAAGCGGAGGTGGTCGCCGTCGAACCAGAACGTGCGGATGGCCACGTTGAGCGCACCCTGACGGGCATCGGCGTCCACCCAGCCCACGCCGCCGCAGTAGAGCTGGCGAGACTGCGGTTCCAGCGCGGAGATGTGGTCGAGGGCGGCGAGCTTGGGGGCGCCGGTGACCGAGCCCGGAGGGAAGGTGGCGTCGATGGTCTCGGCCCAGCCGAGTCCGGGTCGGAGTCGTCCCTCGACGGTGGAGACCAGGTGCACGAGACCGGGATGGGGTTCGACGGTGCACAACGTCGGCACCTGGACGCTGCCCCACTCGCACACCCGGCCGAGGTCGTTGCGCACCAGGTCCACGATCATCACGTTCTCGGCCCGGTCCTTGGGCAGGAACGTGTCGGCGCTGGCGGCGGTGCCCTTGATCGGAGACGACCAGATGCGGTCGCCGTCGCGCTCCAGGAAGCGCTCGGGCGACGCCGAGGCGACGTGCACGCCCTGACGGGGAAGCCGCACCACCGCCGAGAACGGTGCCGGGTTGCCTCGGCGAACGCCGCCCAGGGCCGCCACGTCGGCGCCGGCCGGTAGCGGTGCGCTGAGGACCCGGGTGAGGTTGACCTGGTAGACGTCGCCACGCCCGATGGCCGCGCGGATCGCGCTGACCCCGGGACTCGAACGCCGCCCGGTCGAGCGAGGAGGTCCAGGAGTTGGGATCCACCCCACACCGGCCCGCCAGCGGGCGGCCGCACGTGGGGCGGGCCGGGCGGATGTGGTCGAACGGCAGGGCCCAGACGGGCCCGTCGCGCGGCGAGCACGGGCAGGACCAGTCGGTCGCCCAGCACGCCAGCGGTGGCGGTCGCTGCGAGGGCCTCCGGGGTCGGTCGGTGACGTCGACGGGGCGCGGTGGTGAGCAGGCGGACCGGCGGACTGGCCACCACGGCCAGCGGCGTGGCCGACTGGCGGACTCGGTGGACCGGGGACCGGGACATGGACGCTCGGAGCGTAGGTGGCGATGTCCGGCATCCTCCGCCCACCGGATGGACTTCGACCTGCCCGCCGAGACCGAACAGTTCCGATCCGTGGTGCGTGACTTCGCCGACCGGGTCATCGCCCCCAAGGCCGAGGAATGGGACCGCGACCACCGCTTCCCAGTCGAGGTGGTGACCCAGATGGGGGAGCTGGGCCTGTTCGGCCTGCCCTTCCCTGAGGAATACGGGGGTTCGGGATCGGGCACCGAGATGACCTCGATCGTCACCATCACCGCCCGCACCGACGATCCCGCCGCCGGCGGTCGGCCCGAGATCAGCGCCATCGTCGTCCCCGCCGGGACACCCGGCTTCGAGGTCCAGCCCGCCGTACCGCAAGATGGGTTGGCACGCGTCGGACACCCACGGGCTGGCCTTTGCCGACTGCCGGGTGCCCGAGGCCAACGTTCTGGGCGAGAGGGGCCGGGGTTCGCCAACTTCCTCAACATCCTCGACGACGGTCGGGTGGCCATCGCCGCCCTGGCGGTGGGGGTGATCCAGTGCTGCCTGGAGGAGAGCGTCCGCTACGCCAACGAGCGGAACGCCTTCGGGCGGGCCATCGGCTCCAAACCAGGCGGTGGCGTTTGCCTGTGCGCCGACCTGGCCGTGATGGTCGAGACCGGCCCGCACGCTCACCTACCGGGCGGCGTGGCTGAAGGACCAGGGCCGCCCCTTCAAGCAGGAGGCGGCCATCGCCAAGCTGTACGCCACCGAGTCGGCGGTCACCGCCACCCGCATGGCCACCCAGATCTTCGGTGGCTACGGCTTCATGGACGAGACCTTGGTCGCCCGCCAATACCGCGACGCCAAGATCCTCGAGATCGGTGAGGGAACCTCCGAGATCCAGCGTCTGGTGATCGCTCGGGGGCCTGCCTGTCACCTGATCAGCTGAGCTCAGGGCCTGGGATGGGCCTGAGGACGCATGGGGTCGGGTCCCCTGGTAGCGTGGCAGCCCGTGTCGCCACCGGGGTGCCGGAGAGCGTCGGAGGGCCCGGCGCAGCGTGGCGCCCCGCGCCTCGCCCGGGCGCAGCCTCGGCCACCTGGTGCCAAGTCGTGATCAGCGTAATGGCCGTCATCGGCCGGTGCCACGCCATGGCTAAGCGGACGGTGGCCAACGTCCAACGAAGCAACGACATAGGTCGCAGGTGCTGACCCCGGCCGATCAGTTGCCGCCTGGTGAGCCCCAGAACTTCCTGATCGTGGGTGTGGACGACGACGAGGGCCTGGCCGATGACGACCCGGTCAAGAACGGCCGGGACCGGGTGACCCAGGGCTCCGTGCGCTCGGACACGATCATGGTGGTGCGGGTCGATCCGGCCAACCTCGACGTCAGGTGCTCTCGTTCCCCCGGACCTGCTTGGTGAAGATCCCCGGCAAGGGAACGACGCGGATCAACGCCGCCCTCACCTACGGAGACGGCAATCCGGGCCTGCTGGTCAAGACCATCAAAGACAACTTCGACATCGACGTCAACCACTACGTCCAGGTGAACTTCGCCGGGTTCAAGAGCCTGGTCGACATCATCGGTGGTGTGCCGATCTGGTTCCCGACGCCGGTGAAGGACAAGCACCGGGGCTCTTGGTGGAGGAACGCCGGGTGCACCATCCTCGACCACAACGGGTCGCTCAGCTACGCCCGCAGCCGATACTTCCAATACAAAGACGCCAGGGCCGGTGGCGTAGCGACGGAGCATCGGACTACGGCCGGATGCGCCGCCAGCAGGACCTGCTGCGTCGGGTCATGCACCGTGCCATCACCAAGGGCGCCCGCAACCCGGTGGTGCTGTCCAGATGGTCGACACCGGGGTGGAGCACATCACGCTGGATCCCTACACCACTGCCGCCGATCTGATCACCCTGGGCCGGGCCTTCCAGAGGTTCGATCCCGACAAGCTGGGTCAATCCTCCCTCATCGTCCGTGAGGTGTTCCGGGGTGGGGCCGACGTGCTTGAGCTCGACGAGGTTGCTTCGGAGCCGGTGTTGGCCCAGTTCCGGGGAACCGGGGGCCACCGGAGAGGGGGAGATCCTGCCGTCCACCGTCACGGTGCGGGTGCTGAACGGCACCGGTGTGCAGGACCAGGCGTCCGAGCTCACCGACCGGTTCGAGGAGCTGGGCTTCCAGGTGGCCAGCCCCAACTCGGCCGATCCGGTGTGGGTCACCGAGGTCCGCTACCCGCCGGGCTCCGACGCCGAAGCCCACCTGGTGGCCCGATACCTCGACGCCGAACCTCGCCTGATACCAGATCCGGAGATCTCTGAGATAACGGTGGTCACCGGACCCGAACTGGTGGGGGTGCTCGATTCACCTCGACCGGCCGAGTCGGTCTCCACCACAACGTCGACGACCTCGACGACCACCTGACCACGTCCACCACCTCCACCACCGTTGACCGGGCAGCGTGACGAGAGCCGACGACGAGGATGAGGAACCCCAGGTGTCGATCCCGTTGGCGAAGGCATCGGCCCGGCCGGCGAGGGCCGTGCCTACCTTCCCGGTGCGAGCCGCCTCCGGGTGAGTCCTGCGGCTGACCTCGACGTCCAAACCGCCCGCCTCGTGAACCGCCGCCAGAGCCGGGCCCCATCGGGGGGCAGCAGGTGGGGGAAGTAGGTTCGCCGTCTCGTGTCGTCGAATCTGAGGTTCGCCCGTGGGTAGCAACGTCGCCATCATCGGCACCGGTTACGTGGGGCTCACCACCGGTGCGTGCCTGGCTCACCTCGGTCACCGGGTGGTCTGCGCCGACGTCATCCCCGAGAAGGTCGAGGCGCTGAGTCGGGGCGAGGTACCGATCCTCGAGGCCGGCCTCGACGAGTTGGTCCACGAGGGGCTGCATTCGGGCTTGCTGTCGTTCGTGCTCGGTGCCGCGCCGGCGGTGGCCGAGGCCGAGTTCATCTACCTGTGCGTGCCCACACCCCCAGGGCGAGGACGGGTCGGCCGATCTGTCCTACATCCAGGCGGCTGCCGCCGAGATCGGACCCCACCTGCAGCCCGAGTCGGTGGTGATCAACAAGTCCACGGTGCCGGTCGGGCTCCACCCGGGTGGTGGAGCAGGCCCTGGGGCGATCCGACGTGGCCGTGGTGTCCAACCCCGAGTTCCTGCGGGAGGGGTCGGCGGTGCACGACTTCCTGCACCCCGACCGGGTGGTGATCGGCGCCGACGACCAGAGCGCTGCCATCCGCGGGCTGGCCTGTACCTGGGCCTTCCGGCCCCGCTCCAGGTCACCGACCCGCCGTCGGCCGAGACCATCAAGTACGCCTCCAACGCCTTCCTGGCCACCAAGATCAGCTTCGTCAACGCCGTGGCCGCCGTGTGCGAGGCCGTGGGGGCCGACGTCAACGACGTGGTGTTGGGCATGGGCTACGACAAGCGGATCGGCGACGCCTTCCTGCGGCCGGGCCCAGGCTGGGGTGGTTCGTGCTTCCCCAAGGACTCCCGGGCGCTGGTCCGCATCGCCGAGGACGCCGGCTACGACTTCGACCTGCTCAAGGGCGTCATCACCGTCAACGAGGAGCAGTTCGAGCGGGTCGCCGACAAGGTGGAGCGCATCGTCGGAGGGTCCCTCGAGGGCGTCACCGTCGGCGTGTGGGGGCTCACCTTCAAGGCCCGCACCGACGACCTGCGGGACTCCCCGTCGCTCCAGGTGGTGCGTCGCCTGCCTGGACCGGGGCGGTGGTCCGGGCGTTCGACCCGCGGTGGAGGTGGCCCAGGGGGCCACCGATCAGCGGTTGGCCGGCATCGAGGTGGTGGCCGATGCCTATGGCGCGGCCGAGGGCGCCGCCACGCTGGTCGTGCTCACAGAATGGGACGACTTCCGGTGGGTCGACCTCGACAAGGTGGTGGGTGCCATGGTCCAGTCCCAGGGTGGTGGATGCCCGCAACCTGTTGGACCGCGGCGCCTGCAACGGCTCGGTTTCGACTACGAGGGCCTCGGCCGGAGCTGACGTGGCTCGGGTCGTCGTCACCGGCGGCGCCGGGTTCCTCGGGTCGCACCTCTGTACTCGCCTGCTGGAGCGAGGGGACGAGGTGGTGTGCCTCGACAACCTGATCACCGGGTCGATCGCCAACATCGAGGCCCTGTTCGCCCGGCCGGGGTTCACCTTCGTCGATCACGATGTCAGCACGTTCATCTGGGTGCCGGGCGCGGTCGACGCCGTGCTCCACTTCGCCAGCCCGGCGTCGCCGGCCGACTTCGACCGCATCCCCGATCCAGATCCTCAAGGTGGGCAGCCTGGGCACCCACAACGCCCTGGGATTGGCCAAGGCCAAGGGGGCTCGTCTGCTCCTGGCCAGCACCAGCGAAGTCTACGGCGATCCCCTGGTGCATCCCCAGACCGAGGACTACTGGGGCAACGTGAATCCCATCGGCCCGCGCGGCGTGTACGACGAAGCCAAGCGCTTCGCCGAGGCCATGACCATGGCCTACCACCGCTATCACGACCTCGACGTGCGGATCGTGCGCATCTTCAACACGTTCGGCCCTCAGATGCGCCCAGATGACGGGCGGGCCGTGTCCAACTTCATCGTTCAGGCCCTGCGGGGTGAGCCCATCACCGTGTTCGGTGACGGGAGCCAGAGCCGCAGCTTCACCTACGTCGACGATGAGGTGCGGGGTTCCTGGCCCTGCTCGACGGGTCGATCACAGGTCCGGTCAACATCGGCAACCCGGTTGAGTACTCGATACTCCAGTTGGCCGAGACGGTGCTGGATGTGACCGGTTCGGCTTCCCCCCTGGTGTTCGAACCGCTTCCGGTGGACGACCCGACCCAGCGCCAGCCCGACATCTCCTTGGCCCGCGCTGAACTGGGCTGGGAGCCCACCATCCAGCTTCGCACAGGGCATTGAACGCACCACCGCCTACTTCCGGACCGTGTTGGGCATCTGACGGTCGGCCTCGCCATCGGTCAAGCCGCGCCAGGTGGCGGCGTAGGTCAGTCGACCCGGGCCTCGGCTTCGGCCCGATGGTGAGGTACCAGGCCACGGTCTCGGTGATGCCGTCGGCGAAGGAGGTCTCGGCCTGGAACCCGAAGCGTTCACGGCCCGGTGGTTGTCGACGCGCCGGCGTGGCTGACCGTCGGGTTTGGAGGAATCCCAGCGGATCTCGCCGTCGAAGCCGGTGGCCTTGGCCACGTGGGTCACCAGCTCACGGATGGGCATCTCGTGGTCGGTGCCGAGGTTGACCGGGTCGGGGTCGTCGTAGTGTTCGGACGCCAACACGATGCCGCGGGCGGCGTCGTCGACGTAGAGGAACTCCCGACTGGCCGACCCCGTTCCCCATAGCTCGATGTGGTCGGCGCCGGTCTCAACCGCTTCCACGCACTTCTTGATCAGGGCGGGGATCACGTGGCTGACGGCGGGGTTGAATTTGTCCCCCGGTCCGTAGAGGTTGGTGGGGATCAGGTAGATGACCTGCTGGCCGTACTGCTCGCGGGCGGTCTGGGCGTGCACGAGCTGGGCGAGCTTGGCGATCCCGTAGGGGGCGTTGGTCTCCTCGGGGAAGCCGTTCCACAACGATTCCTCGTGGAACGGTACGGGCGGCTCTTTGGGGTAGGAGCACACGGTGCCGACCAGGACCGTCTTGTCCACGTCGTGCGCCCGGGCCTCTTCCACCACGTAGGTGCCCATCAGTAGGTTGTCCAGGTACAGCTCGGCCGGGTGGACCTGGTTGTAGCCGATGCCGCCAACTCGGGCGGCCAGGTGGATGACCACCTCGGGTCGGATCCGGGAGAAGAGCTCGGCTGTGGCCCGTCGGTCCCGCAGATCGACCTCGGCGCTGCGAGGCACGGTCACCTCGGCTCCTGATGCCTCCAGGCGGGCCACGACGGCTCGGCCCAGGAACCCGGCGCCGCCGGTCACGAGCACACGGCGGTCGGTCCAGTGGCTGGTCATGGGTGCGCATCGTACCGGTGTCACCTCCAGTGCCCGGTTCCGGTCAGAATCGGATCGTGGAACGAGCTAGGCGCGTGGCCGTCACCCTCGAGCAGTGCTGGCACCGGGTTCCCGGGGGGCACCGCCACGTCCATCCTGGGCACCGTGTCCGCCTTGAGCCTCCGAGACGACGTGGACGTGGTGGGGGTGGCCGCCCGTCACGACAGTCCTCCAGTTGACGCCTTCGAGCCAAAAGTCGAGATGCGTCACCTACCGTTGCCCCGCCTGGCGCTCTACGAGGCCTGGCACGCGCTCCGATGGCCACCGGTGGAACGGGCCACCGGACCGGTCGACGTCATCCATGCCACCGCCGTGGCGGTCCCGCCGGGCAAGGCCCCGTTGGTCATGACCATCCACGACCTCGCCTTCCTCGCCGATCCATCGCTGGTCACCCGCCACGGCAACCGGTTCTTCCGAAGGGGGACCGAACTGGCCCGTCGCCATGCCCGCCTGGTCCTGGTTCCCTCCGAAGCCACTGCGGCCGAATGTCGGTTGGCTGGCTTCGACCCTGAACGGATCCGGGTGATCCCCTGGGGTGTCGAGGCACACCCGGTGTCTGAAGTCGAGATCGGGGCCATGCGGGACCGGTTGGGTCTTAACCGGCCATACGTGCTGTTCGTGGGCACCATCGAACCCCGCAAGAACCTGAGTGGTGTGATCGCCGCGGTGGCCGGCCTGGCCGGCCGTGACATCGACCTGGTGATCGCCGGGCCCGAAGGCTGGAACGAGGACCTCGATGCTCGTCTTGCCGTTCTCGACGGGTCCGGGATCGGTGTGCACCGCCTCGGCTTCCTGCCTCCCAGCGACCTCCTGCCGCTGTACGCCGGTGCCGCGGTGTTCTGCTTCCCCAGCATCCGAGAAGGATTCGGTATGCCTGTCCTCGACGCCATGGCCCATGGTGCTCCCGTGGTCACATCCCGAGGCACCGCCACCGAGGAGGTTGCCGGCGACGCTGGGATCCTGGTCGACCCGCTGGATCCGTCGGCCATTGGGGTCGCATTGGAGGCGGTGCTCGACGATCCGGCGCGAGCCGATCGGATGCGAGCCGCGGGACGGGAACGAGCCGAGCAGTTCACCTGGTCTCGCACCGCGGCCCTGACCGCGGCGGCTTACGCCGAGGTGGCACCGTGACCGACATGTCGTCTGCTCCGTTGCACGTCGGTGTGAACCTGCTGTGGTTGGTTCCGGGCGTGGTGGGCGGAAGCGAGGAGTACACGGTGCGCTCGCTCAACGCTCTCCACCGACGGGGAGATCGATCCTCTGAGGTCGGACCTCCGATTCGGGTCACCCTGTTCGCCCTGCGTCAGTTCGCCGAAGCGCACCCCGATCTGGCGGCGAGGTATCCGGTGGTGGCGGCCGATACCGACGGTCACTCCCGGGCTGAACGGGTGGCGCGGGAGGCGACGTGGCTTCCCCGAGCACTGGAACGTCACGGTGTCGACCTGGTCCACCACGCCGGGGGAGTGGTCCCACCCGGTCCATTGTCGGCCCGGACCCCATCGGTGCTGACCATCCACGACCTCCAGCCATTGGTCATGCCCGAGAACTTCTCGCCGGTCAAACGGCGGTGGCTGGCCACGATGCTGCCCCGCTCGGTGGGTCGCACCCGGTTGGTGTTCACCCCCAGCGATCCGGCCTCGGCCTCGGTGGTCGACCTGTTGGGCATGCCCCCTGAGCGGGTCGTGACCGTGCCTCACGGGGTAGAGCCCCCCGCCGTGATCACAAGCGAACGCCGAGCCGAGGTCCGGGCCCGCTACGGGCTATCCGGCCCGACGGTGCTCTACCCGGCCATCCCTTACCGGCACAAGGATCACGCCACCCTGGTGGAGGCGTTCGCCCGCCTAGCGGCAACCAGACCCGAGGTGACCCTCGTCCTCGCCGGCGGACCGGGACCGGTCGAGGCCGAGCTGGCCGCCCACATCCGGGCCTCTGGAGTTGGGGCCCAGGTCCGGCGCACCGGTCGAGTTCCGTGGGCTGACCTCGAGGTCCTCTACGACCTGGCCACCGTGGTGGCGGTGCCGAGCCGATTCGAGGGTTTCGGCGCCCCGGCCCTCGAAGCCATGGCTGCCGGTCGCCCGCTGGTGGCCGCCGATGCCACGGCTCTGCCATGGGTGGTGGGCTCGGGAGGCCTGTTGGTCGACCCCGGTGACGTCGACGCCTGGGCCAGGACCGTGGCCGATGTGCTCGACGATCCGGCATTGCAGCACCGCCTGTCCACGGCGGCCAAGGCCCGGGCCGCCACCTTCACCTGGGATCGGACCGCCGATGCCCTGGCCGCCGGATACCTTCGGGCCGGTGCCATGGGCGAGGATGGTGGGCGGTGAACCTTCTGGTCCTGTGCCCCCACTTCGCTCCCGATCTCGCTCCGACCGGCGAGGTGATGACCCAGATCGTCGAGCAGTTGGCGCAACGAGGACACCGGATTCATGTGGTGACCTCCTTGCCCTGGTACGTCCACCACGCCATTGAGCCCGGCTGGGAAGGTCAGCTGGTCCGTCACGAGGACACCCCGTGGGGGGATCACCCGGGTCCACCCGTTCCCCACCGACAAGCGCAACATCCCGGCCCGGGCCCTCGGCTTCGCCGGTTTCACCGGGCTGGGCGGTCTGGCCGCCATCGTGAGCAGGTCCCGCCCGGACGCGGTCTTGGCCATGTCCCCGCCGCTGACCTTGGGTTTGGCGGGGTGGCTCGCGGCCCGAGTCCACCGAGTGCCGTTCGTGTTCAACATCCAGGACGTGTTCCCCGACGTTGCCGTCGAGTTGGGGGCTATCACCGATCCTCGGGTGATTGCGGTGGCCTCCTGGCTGGAACGAGAGACCTACCTGCGCTCCGACGCCGTCACCGTGTTGTCCGACGACCTGGCTGCGAACGTGCGAGCCAAGATCGCCGGAAGGCGAGGCCGGGCCGGCGACGGTGCCAAGGTGAAGGTGATCCCCAACTTCATAGATACCGACTGGATCAGGCCCGCGGAACGTGAGAACGCCTACCGCGCCGAACACGGTCTCACCGCGAAGACGGTGGTGATGTACGCGGGCAACGTCGGGTTTCTCCCAGTCTCTCGACCTGGTGCTGGCCGCGGCCGCCCACCATGCTCACGACCCCGACGTGGTGTTCGTGATCAACGGTGGCGGTTCGGCCCGAGCCGGGCTGGAGGAGGCGGCGGCCGGACTCGACAACGTCAGGTTCGTGGACATGGCCCCCAAGGATCGCTTGCCTGAGGTGGCGGCAGCCGCCGACGTCCATCTGGTTCCGCTCAAGGCTGGCTTGGCCCGCTCCAGCGTGCCGTCCAAGCTGTACACGATCCTGGCGGCCGGGAGGCCGGTGGTGGCCTCGGTAGACCCTGGCACCGAGGTGGCCAACACGGTCGATGCGGCCGGGGCCGGGATCACGGTTGCACCGGGGGACCCCGAAGCCTTCACCAAGGCCATCGGCCAACTGGTCCAGAACCCGGCCGAAGCCCGGGCCATGGGCGAACGAGGCCGGGTGTTCGTGGAGGGTTGGGCATCCCCGGCTGCGGTGGCTCAGGCCTATGAGGCACTGTTCGACGAACTGCGGCGCTGACTCGGGAGGTGGGGGTTCGGCCGTCTAGCGTGGCCGGTCTATGACCTCGTCCTCCTCGGCCAAGAAGGTGGCCCGCGTCGCGGCCCGGAGCAGTAACACCTCCAAGAAAAAGGGCGCCAACTGGTACTTCCCGGTACTGATCGTCGCCCTGGTCGCGGCTGGGATCGGTGTGGTCGCCTATGCCCGGTCTCAGAACATCGGCACCGGCGACAACACCACACCGCCCCGAGCCCAGCTGGCTGATGGGTCGGCGTACGACCATTGGCACGCCGCCTTCGCCGTGAACGTGTGTGGGAAGGAGTTGGGTCCCTTCTCCGACATCGGGGCCGACGTACTCGGGATCCATGCCCATGCCGGTGAGGCGTTGATCCACATCCACCCGTTCTCGGTCTCTGCCGCTGGTGAGGGCGCCCGCATGGGCAAGTTTTTCGATCAGGTCGGTCTTGTTGTGACCGACACCGGCTTCCAAACCCCCGACGGCAAGGTCTACAAGGCCGGTGAGACCACCTGTGGCGGCAAGCCCACCGAGTTGGTGATGGCTCGATGGAAGGAACCACTCACCAGCCAGACCGGCAAGCCCGACCAGATCCTGCGATCAGGCTTCTCCGACATCCGCTTCGAGGCCGACCTCGAGGCGTGGTCGTTGGCGCTGCTGCCCAAGGGTGAGGTGCCGGCCATACCCGCCGGGGTGGCGTCACTTCAGAACCCGAGTGACGCTGGCAGCGACTCCAGCGGTCAGCCTTCGGTATCGATCCCAGATGTGAGCACCGGCGAGTCCACGCCGGCCGAGTCCACGCCGGCCGAGTCCACGCCGGCCGAGTCCACGCCGGCCGAGTCCACGCCGGCCGAGTCCACGCCGGCTACGTCCGCGGCGCCGTCGACCACCGCGGCGGCCGGTCAGTGAGGGCGGTCGTCCTGGTCGGTGGTTTCGGGACCCGCCTCCGGCCGCTCACTTTCAGCACCCCCAAGCAGATGCTCCCGATCATCCACAAGCCGATGATCGAGCACGTGTTGGAGCACCTCGCTGCCCATGGCATCACCGACGCCGTGCTGTCGATGGGATACCGACCCGACGCTTTTGCCGACGCCTACCCCGATGGTGAGTGCGCTGGGGTCCAGGTGCATTACGCCGTCGAACCCGAGCCACTCGATACCGCGGGGGCCATTCGCTTCGCCGCCCTAGACGCCGGGATCGACGAGAGGTTCGTGGTGGTCAACGGTGATGTCCTCACCGACCTAGACGTGAACTCCCTCATCGAGTTCCACGAGTCCCACGGTGCCGAGGGAACCATCGCCCTTCATCGGGTCGAAGACCCATCGGCCTTCGGCGTGGTCCCCACCGATTCTCAGGGTCGAGTAGAGGCCTTCGTGGAGAAGCCCCCGCGAGACGAAGCTCCCACCGACCTGATCAACGCCGGCACCTACGTCTTGGAGCCCTCGGTGCTCGACCGGATCGCGCCCGGCCGCAAGGTGTCCATCGAGCGTGAGGTGTTCCCGGCCATGGTCGCCGACGGCACCCTGTACGCCATGGACGGACACACCTACTGGATAGACACCGGTACGCCGGCCAAGTACCTCCAGTCCCAGATGGACCTGCTGCGTGGCGAGCGAGGCGAGAAGGTCCAGGGCATCGCTCCGTCGGCCCAGGTGGACGAAGGAGCGATCGTGGCGCGCACGGTCGTCGGTGCCGGGGCTCACGTGGCCGCCGGGGCCGAGGTTCGGGGATCAATCCTGCTCCCCGGGTGTGAGATCGGACCAGGCGCCGTGGTCGAGCGGGCCATCATCGGACCTGGTGCCCGGGTGGGCGCTGGTGCGCGGGTCGAAGAACTGGCTGTCCTCGGAGATCGCGCCGTCGTCGCCCCGGGCCTGCGGGTCTCGGGTGGTTCGGTGGGCGTGGACGAACATCTGACCGTCGAGTCCGGAGGGAACTGACCGGTGAAAGCACTCGTGACCGGCGGCGCCGGCTTCATCGGTTCCACCCTGGTCGACCGGCTGTTGGCCGAGGGACACGAGGTGGACGTGGTCGACGACTTGTCCAGCGGATCATTGGCCAACCTGGCTGACGCCAGATCCAACCCTGATCACGTCTTTCAGTTCCACCGGCTCGACATTCGGGATGCGGCCGTCGCCGACCTGATCGAACGACGTCAGCCCGACGTCGTCTTCCACCTGGCAGCCCAGATCGATGTCCGCGTCTCGGTGGCCGATCCAGTGCTCGACGCCATGATCAACGTGATTGGCAGCCTCAACGTGATGGAAGGGGCCCGGCGGGCCGGTTCCGGCAAGGTCGTGTTCGCCTCCAGCGGTGGCACCATCTACGGCGCTCCGGGCGGAGCCGATCTGCCCATACGCGAGTCTCAACCGCAGACGCCGATATCGCCTTACGGGGTGGCCAAGAAGGCGGTCGGCGACTACCTGTCCGCCTACCGGGAGCTACACCAAATCGAGTACAGCGCGCTGGCCCTGGCCAACGTGTACGGACCGCGCCAGGATCCCCACGGTGAGGCGGGCGTGGTCGCAATCTTCGCTGGACGGTTGTTGGCCGGCGAGCCCTGCACCATCTACGGAGATGGTGAGCAGACCCGCGACTACGTGTACGTCGACGATGTGGTGGATGCCTTCGTCCGGGCGTCGGACAAGGGTGGCGGCCTGGTCATCAACATCGGGACCGGGGTAGAGACCTCGGTCAACGAGCTCTACACCACCATGGCCCGTGTAGCTGGCGTGGATCAGGCCGCGGTGCTGGCCCCGGCCCGAGACGGCGAGGTGCCGCGCTCTGCCCTAGACGCGGCCCGCGCCGAGATGCAGTTGGGCTGGAAGCCGTGGACCGACCTGGCCACCGGGTCCGCCGCGGTGCTCGAGTACTTCCGAAACCGCTAGTCCCGGCTTCGGATGGATCCGCCGAAAGGCAGAGCCTTCCGGCGGAGTTAGGTCGCCGTCCCGCGGGTCAGCGGAACAGGTCTTCGGCGGGGGGACGGACCAGCTCGCGGCGGACTTCACCGGGGCGGAACCAGGTCCGGTCCACGCCCCGGATCACCGCCACCGGAAGGCCGGTGGCCTTGCCCAGCACCAGGTCTGCGGCCGCCGCCAGTTCATCAACCACCGCCACCTCGGTGACTTGGAGCTCCCGGCCCTGGGTGTCGTGCTGGCCGCGGTGGTCGAGGATCGGGCCAATACCGGCGCTGCCGATGGCTACGTCGGTCAGGCCCCGCCGCCACGGCCGCCCAAAGGTGTCGCTCACGATCACCGCCACATCCACGCCGGAGCGGGCGCGGATCCCGTCCCTGATGCGACGGGCTGAGCGATCACTGTCCACCGGCAATAGCGCGGCGTAGCCGCGTTCGATGTTGGACAGGTCGACACCGGCGTTGGCGCACACGAAGCCATGAGACGTCTCGGAAATGACCAGGTCCCCCCGGCGACGCAGGGCCCGGACCGTCTCGGCCTCTACCAGTCGCTTGTGGTCGAGGGGGTCATCGGGGTCGATGGCCACCAACCGGTTCTCGGCCTTGGAGACCACCTTCTGGGTGACCACCACCACGTCACCGTCGAGGAGACCCTCGGGTTCACTCTCGGCGGCTTCGACGATGATGGCGGCAAGGTCGGTGCCCGGTGTGATCTCGGGGATGCCGGCAACGGCGCGGATGGACAGAGACGGTGCGCTCATGACAGGACCACACGGGCCAGTGAGGCGGCAACGCCCGGTTGCTTCATGATGGTCGGGGTGACCACTGGCTCGATGCCTTCGGCTGCAACCGCGTCGGCCAGGTCGGCGTCGGCTTCGTCGATCACCAGCCGGGCCGCCAGGGGTGCGTACCAGCGGGCGATCCCTACGACAGATGCCTCCGTTCCCAGCTCCCGCAACAGCCGGTCGGCGGGCCCCTTCAACGCGGCACCGGCGACAATGGGTGATACCGCCACCGTGCGATCACGGGCCGCGACCAGGCGGTCTCTGACCCCGGGCACGGCCAACACCGGGTCGATGCTGACCACCGGGTTGGACGGGGCGATCACCACCCGGGCCGAACCGTCGATGGCAGCTAGCACCTCGGGACCGGGTCTGGCCCGGGCTGCTCCGTCGAATCGCACTGCGCTGACCGCCACGGAGTGCCGTAGCTGCACGAAGTACTCCTGGAAGGTGATCTCACGTCCTCGGTGGTCGCCTTCGGCCAACGTGACCATGGTGCGCAGCGGGTCATCGGTCACCGGCAGTACCCGCAGGCCCAGACCCCATGACGACACGATCTCAGCGGTGACCTCGGTCAGCGTCGCCCCCTGACCCATCCGATGGGTTCGATAGAGGTGGGTACCGAGGTCCCTGTCGCCCAGGTTGAACCAGTCGACGCCGCCATAGCGCCCGAGGGTCTCCATCGCCTGCCAAGACTCGCCGGCCAGCCCCCATCCGGTGTCGGGGTTGATCTGGCCGGCGAGCGTGTAGGTGATGGTGTCGAGGTCCGGACTGATGTGCAGCCCGTGGAGTACCAGGTCGTCGCCGACGTTGGCCACCGCTGTCACCCGCTCGGCGGGCACGACCTCCAACAGCGCGGCAAGCATCCGCGCCGCGCCGACGCCACCGGCGATCACAGTGACCGGCTCGCTCGCTGGGGTGTGGCTATCTCCGGCAGGCACGGTCGCGGACCCTACCGCCCCGACTCAGTGGGCCAGCCCGTCCAGTGCGCCAGACAGCAGGGCCACATCGGCATCGACCATCATGTTCACCAGCTCGGGGAACGAGGTGGATGGTTCCCAATCGAGCTGTCGGGTGGCCTTGGCCGGGCTTCCGACCAGCAGATCGACCTCGGCGGGACGGAAGAAGCGCTCGTCGACCTTGACGTAGCGTTCCCAGTCGAGGTCGACTCGGCCGAAGGCCAGCTCGCAGAACTCCCGAACCGAATGGGTCTCGCCGGTGGCCACGACGTAGTCGTCGGGAGAGTCCTGTTGGAGCATCCGCCACATGGCGTCCACGTAGTCACCGGCGAATCCCCAGTCCCGCTGGGCATCGAGGTTGCCGAGCCTCAGCTCATCGGCCTGACCCAGCTTGATCTTGGCCACGGTGTTGGAGATCTTGCGGGTCACGAACTCCAGCCCACGCCGGGGTGATTCGTGGTTGAACAAGATGCCCGAGCTGGCGTGGAGGTCATAGCTCTCCCGGTAGTTGATGGTCATCCAGTGGCCGTATACCTTGGCCACGCCGTAGGGGGAGCGGGGGTAGAGCGGGGTGCGCTCGGTTTGGGGCACTTCCTGAACCTTGCCGAACATCTCGCTGGAGGACGCCTGGTAGAAGCGGATCTCGGGATCCACGAGTCGGATGGCGTCGAGGATGCGGGTCACGCCCAATCCAGTGACCTCGCCGGTGAGGACCGGCTGGGTGAAGCTGGTCTGCACGAAGGACTGTGCCGCGAGGTTGTAAACCTCGGCGGGGCGGTGCTCCTGGAGGATGTGGATCATCGAGACCTCGTCGAGGAGGTCACCGGGTACGAAGGTGATCCGGTCCTGGAGGTGGGCGATTCGCTCGAAGTTGACGGTGGAAGACCGGCGAACCATGCCGATCACCTCGTAGCCCTTCGCCAGCAGAAGCTCGGCGAGGTAGGAACCGTCCTGGCCGGTGATGCCGGTGATGAGCGCGCGCTTGGTCATGGCGAGTTGTCTACCTACAACCTCCTCCGCTGTCTGCCAACTGGGTTGACACGCCAGCGCATTTCTCGACGGACGCCAGGTTTGGGAGGCTGACGGGGTGGACACCTGGGAACCGAGTTGGCCGGGCCGACCGACCGGGCCCGGGTCGTTGGGTCGGCGGATCGCGGAGATGCGCGGCGCCCGGGGTTGGACCCAACAACAGTTGGCCGAGCGGCTGGGGATCTCACGGGTGGCGGTGTCGCACCTGGAGACCGATCTGAACACCCCGGGCGAGAGGACGGTTGCCATGCTGGCCGGGCTGTTCCGCATGGAACCTCACGAACTGGTGGCCGGAACCAGCTACCCCGTAGCCAAACAGGATCGGCTACCCCTCGTTGTGCCCCGCTGGACCGACGCGGAGCATCAACTGGCCCTATTTCGCCGAGACTTGTGGTGGATCGACCAGTTGTCAGCCGGATCACAGGCCGGCGAGGCCGAAGGCGACACCTCGCGGCACCTCTGGTCCTCAGCCGAGCAGGTGCTCGACCAGTGGGACCAGAGGTTGGCCCAGATGGCTGCCGGTGCCGTTGACGGGTCGGAGGCCGATGAGTTGGAGATGGCCCGCCGGGATCTGGCCGACCTCAGGCTCGATCTTCGCCGCCAGCCTCGATGACCTGCACCGGTGTGTGGGTGGGGGTGTCAGGCGCCTCGCTGGCTTCAAATGCGGGGACAGCGCTTTCTTCGGCCGGGGACGCATCGGGGGCGCCGGCCGCCAGGTCTATGAGGCGCTGCACCTCGGCACCATGAAGGGTCTCGTGCTCGAGCAAGCTTCGGGCCACCAGATCTAGACCCTTGCGGTGTTCGGTCAGAACCTCGACGCAACGTTGCTCACAGGCCCGCAGGATCCGCTCGGTCTCCTGGTCGATCACCCGGGCGGTGTCGTCGGAGTAGTCCCGCGCGTTGTGCATCAGGTCCTCGCCGAGGAATACCTGGCCCTGCGAGCCCCAGGCCATGGGCCCGATGCGATCGCTCATACCCCACTCTCGAACCATCTTGCGGGCTCGTTCGGTGGAGACGACGAGGTCGTTGTTGGCTCCGGTGGACACCACGCCGAACACGAGGCGCTCGGCAATCCGGCCACCCATGGCCACCACGATCGACTCTTCGAGGTAGTCCTGGTTGTAGGAGTGCTTGTCCTCTTGGGGGAGTTGCTGGGTGACGCCGAGCGCCATGCCCATGGGAAGGATGGTCACTTTGTGCACCGGGTCGGCGGACTCGAGAACGGTGGCGCACACGGCGTGGCCGGCCTCGTGGTAGGCGGTCAGCTCCTTCTCCTTCTCGGAGAGGGCCATGGATTCGCGTCGCTGACCCATGAGGACCCGGTCTCGCGCGTACTCGAAGTCGTCTCGGCCGATCATCTCCCCACCACGGCGCACGGCGTGGAGCGCGGCCTCGTTGACCAGGTTGGCCAGTTCGGCACCGCTCATGCCGGGGGTGCCGCGAGCCAGGACCACCAGGTCGACATCGGGGCTGATGCGCTTGCTCTTGGCGTGGACCCGCAAGATGGCGAGGCGTTCATCGTGCTCAGGGAGCGGGACGACCACCTGACGGTCGAACCGGCCTGGTCTCAGCAGAGCGGGGTCCAACACGTCGGGCCGGTTGGTGGCGGCGATCATGACGATGCCTTCGGTGGCCTCGAAACCGTCCATCTCGTTGAGCATCTGGTTGAGCGTCTGTTCCCGCTCGTCGTGGCCACCGCCGAGCCCGGCCCCGCGTTTGCGCCCGATGGAGTCGATCTCGTCGATGAAGATGATGGCTCGACCCATCTTGCGGGCCGTCTGGAAGAGGTCTCGAACCCGGCTGGCGCCGACGCCTACGAACATCTCCATGAAGTCCGACCCGCTGACCGAGAGGAACGGCACACCGGCTTCTCCGGCCACAGCCCGGGCGATGAGGGTCTTGCCGGTGCCGGGAGGTCCGACCAGTAGGACACCCTTGGGGATGCGAGCCCCGATCTGGCTGAACTTCTCGGGGTACTTGAGGAAATCGACCACCTCGCGGATCTCGGTCTTGACCCCCTCGTAGCCGGCCACGTCAGCGAAGGTGGTACCCGGCCGTTCCGTTGAGTAGGTCTTGGCCCGAGAACGGCCGATGGACATGATGTTGCCCATCTGGCCCTGAGCTCGGCGCTGCATGAACACGAAGAAGCCCACGACCAGCAGCGGGAAGAACAGCACCGGCAGCCATTGCTCGAGGAACCCGGCCTGGGGTGTCTTGGGCTTGAGCACGACGTCGTGTTCGCGCAGAAGGGCCAGGTCTGCATCGGGGAAGGGCTGCAGGCCGGTGGTGTGGAACTCCGAACCCGAGGTGAACTTGCCGGTGATCTTGGCGTTGACGTTGTCGTAGGTGACCTCGGCCACCTTCTCCTTGGAGACCTGGTTCAAGAACTCCGAGTAGCTGAGCTCTTTGCCCTTCTCGGGACCCTGGTTGAGGAGCAGGAGCACGACCAACGCGCACACGGTCAGGCCCGCCCACAACATCCACCGGGTGGGGCCGGCCGGGCGCAGCGCCCCACCGGGTCCGCTCGTTCCGCCGACCCCACCAGGTCCAGAAGGACGCCCTTCGGGGCGACGCGGGGGAGGTGGGGGCGGAGGCGGCGGTGGAGGGCCGTCGGAAGACATGGCGACCATGCTAGGAGGCGGAGCTGACAACCAGGCAGGCGGGGTCGCCATCCGCGGTTCCGGGGCACGCCGCCGGTACCCTCGGTCCATGCGCCGTAGCTGTGCTCGACCGGGATGTGGGGAACCAGCCACAGTCACGTTGTCCTACGACTACGGAGGGGCCACGGTGTGGCTCGAGTCGCTGGCTCCCGAGGGTCACCCCATGACCCACGACCTGTGCGAGCGCCACGCGGCGCGGACCAATCCGCCCCGAGGCTGGAACCTGGTCGACCGTCGCGCCCTCGGGGGGCCCTTGCTGTTCGAGGCCCCGCTCGCTTCCTGAGCCTGGATCCGCCGAAAGGCAAAGCACTCCGGCGGAGTCCGGTCGCCGGCGATCGATCCCGACGTCAACGTGGGTGTGGCCCGTCGGTAGCATCGTGCCCCCATGGCCGCGGTCGATCCTGATTCCATGTCCGCGCCGTTAGCGCCCGATCGGGGGGAGCCCAGGTGGGGTCTGGGTGACGCGCTGGGTGGGTGGCTCATCGCCTACTCGTCGGCTTCGTTCCTGGGCCTGTTGATCCTGAGCGCGTTCGGCTACACCAGCGAACAGATAGAGGCCAACGACATCCCGTTGACCATGGTGGCCCTGAGTTACCCGCCCCTGTGGATCGGTTTCGTGGGCATCCCGGTGTGGGCGGCCGCCGCCAAGGGCAGCGGCTGGGTCACAGACTTCCGGGCTCGGTTGAGGCTGAAGGGCGTGCCGATCGCCGCTCTCGTCGGGGTCCTCACCCAGCTCGTGGTGGTACCGCTGATCTCGGCCCCGATGCTGTGGCTCACCGGCACCGACATCGAAGAACTGGGTCGACCGGCCCGCGAGCTGGGTGAGAAGGCCACCAGCCCGGGCGCGGTCTTCTTGTTCGTACTGGTGGTCGCCATCGGCGCCCCGATTGCCGAGGAGCTGTTCTTCCGTGGTCTGGTGTTGCGGGCGTTGGAGAAGCGTTTCGGCATCAGGTGGGCGGTTGTGGGTTCGTCGGTAGCGTTCGGCGCTACCCACTTCCAGTTCCTACAGTTCCCTGCACTCACGGCTGCGGGACTGGTGTTTGCGTGGTGGGTGGTGCGCTCGGACAACCTCTGGGCCGCCGTGGTGGGGCACATGGCGTTCAACCTGGTGACGGTGGTGAGTCTGGTATGGCTGAACTGAGCGGGACCGAGATGGCAGAACACGACGCGCCCAACGGCGCAGGTGAGACATCCGAAGGCGACGGTGGCGTGACCGTTACGGCTGCATCTGGCAGCGATGGATCCGAGCCGCTTCGCCCCGCCGCCGAGGTGGTGGCCGTCCTATGGCGACGACTGGTCGAGTTCGTCAGAGCCGACCCCGGTCGGGTGGTCGAGGCCGCGGTGTCGTTGTTGTCGGTGACCCTGGCCACGGCCTTGGTCCTTCGAACGCTCAACGTCGAGCTTCTGTGGGCCGACACCACTCCCACCGGCGGTGACATGGGCGCCCACGTTTGGGGTCCTCGCTACCTGCTCGACAACCTGCTACCCCAGGGCCGGCTCTCGGGCTGGACCCCCGACTGGTACAACGGCTTCCCCGCATACCAGTTCTACATGGTCGTCCCGTCGTTGATGATCGTGGCGCTTCACGTGGGGTTGGCCTGGTACGGCACGGTCGCGGTGGTCCTGGCCGGTACCTTCGCCACGGTCCAGGGGTACCTGCGCCCTCGGCTTCGCCCCTACCGCCACCTGATCTTGGTCGGCGCGGTGCTGGCCACCGTCCTGGCCACATCGATGCCCTACAACCGGGCGTTCAAACTGGTCACCGTGATCGGGCTCGTCGGTCTCCCTGTCGCGTGCTGGGCTTTCGCCAAGCTCGCCGATCTGCCCTTTCCAGCGCCGCCGTTGGCTGCCGCGGCCGCACTGTTGTTCGCCTACAACCGTGAACCTCTCTACAACGACACCGGCAACATCATCGGTGGCAACTTCCACTCGACCATGGCCGGCGAGTTCGCCTTCTCGATAAGCCTGACGTTGTCGGTCCTTTACCTGGGGGTAGCGGCCCGGGGTCTCAAGACCGGCCGCCACCGGGCGCTGGCAGCCGCGCTGTTCGCGCTGGCCGGGCTGTGCCACCTGATCCCGGCCTTCTTCGTGCTGGCGTGCACCGCCGCTCTGCTGGCTGTCCATCCCGATCGGGGGCGGGTGCGATGGCTTGCCACCATGGTGCCGGTGGCCGGTCTACTGACCGCGTTCTGGGTGGTTCCGTTCGCCTGGCGCAGCCACTACGTGAACGACATGGGCTGGGAGCGCCTGCCGCTGCCCTTCGCCGAGACCACCGACAAGGGCCTGGCCCTCTCGGGCGACCAGGGATCGGTCTGGTACTACCTGATCCCGCCGGGCCTCAAGTGGTTGATGGTGGTGGCCTTCCTCGGTGTGATCCTGTCGATCGTCCGTCGCTATTCGGTGGGAATGGTCTTGGGCTTGGCCTGGGGCGCGGTGTGGGTGGCCTTCTCGTTCATGCCCCAGGCCCGGCTGTGGAACGCGAGGCTGTTGCCGTTCATGTACCTGTCGGTGGCGCTTCTTGCCGCGATCGGCACCGCCGAGGTGATCCGGCTGTTGGGCATCGCCGGCAGCGGTCGCCCGGAACGGCCGCTGCGAACGATCACTGCCCCCATGGCTTCTCTGGCCGTATTCGGGGTACTCCTGTACACGGCCCTCCCGTTGTCGGGAGTGCTGGAAGGTACCGAGGTCTTCGGGGTCAAGGTGGTGAGGCGGACACCGACCCAAGATGGCAAGGTCGAGTCACGCTTCTGGTTGTTCTCCACGACCTCATCGAACCCGGTGGGGGGATGGGCGGCCTGGAACTATTCGGGACTGGAGCGCAAGCAGGCCCGTCCCGAAGGCTGCGACGCCGCCAACAGCGAGACAACTTGCAACTCCGGGGGTTGGGCGGAGTACCGGGACCTCATGGCCACCATGAGCGACATCGGGGCCGACCCTGACCTTGGTTGTGGAAGAGCGTTCTGGGAGTACTCCCGCGATCGCCTCGAGGGGTACGGCACCCCCATGGCCGTCATGCTGCTGCCGTACTGGACCGACGGCTGCATCGGTAGCCAGGAGGGTTTGTACTTCGAGTCGACCCCGTCGGTGCCGCACCACTTCTTGATGCAGTCCGAGTTGTCGACGGGTCCGTCCAACCCCCAGCGGGGAATGAGCTACCCGCCCTTCGACATCGACGCCGGCGTTCGACACCTGCAACTTCTGGGCGTCAGGTACTACATGGCCACATCTGAGGGTGCGGTGGCCGCGGCCGGCGCCCACCCGGACCTGACCGAGGTCGCGGTCAGTGGCCCGTGGCACATCTACCTGGTAGCCGGGTCCGAGACGGTGTCGGCCTTGGACTACGAACCGGTGGTGGCCACTGGAATCGACGAGAGCCAGCACGGATGGCTGCCCACCGCGGCGGCGTGGATGCTCGATCCCGAAGCACTGGCCGTTCCCATCGCTGAACGAGGCCCTGAGGACTGGGCCCGCGTCGCGGCCAAACCGATTCCCGAGGATCTGCGCGGCCCGGTGGGCTGGGTGCGCCAACAACTGGGATTGACCGGGACCATGGACCGGGTTCCCGACCTGCCCCGCCAGAAGCTCCCCTCCGTAGAGGTGAGCGACATCGTCTCGGACCGCAGCTCCATATCGTTCCGGGTCTCTCGCCCGGGAGTTCCGGTGTTGGTCAAGACCTCCTACTTCCCCAACTGGGTGGCCGAAGGTGCCGACGGCCCCTACCGGGTGACCCCCAACCTGATGGTGGTCGTGCCGACATCGACCGAGGTGAAGCTGGAGTACTCGAGGACCCCGATCGACCTGGCCGCCACCTTCATGTCGCTGCTGGGCCTCGTAGGACTCTTGCTCCTGGCCCGCCGACCCCAGGTCGAGGTGGCGCCCTGGTCTCCAGGGCCGGTGTCGGTGTGGCTCGACGACCTGTTGTCCTTGCCCGACCCGACCGACACCGACACCCATACCGACTCGGACCTCGACGGTCCCGACATCGATGACCCCGACCCCGGCACCGCGGACGACGTTCACGGGCCGGATCACGATGGCGGTGACCGCCCCGCAGGTGATCTGGTGGACGTCGCAGGCACCGAGATCGCTGCCGACGGAGGCCCTACATCAGGGGCCGGTCCCGCTCTGGTCACCGAAGCAGGAGGGACGGAGGCAGAGCATGGGTGAAATGGCCGCCCCGCCGAGGCTCTCGGTCATCATCCCGGCCTACCGCGAAGGAGTTCGCATCGCGGACGCTGTCGAGCGAATCCGGGCCGACCTGAGCGATCACCTGGACCGGCGAGAGCTGGAGGTGGTGGTGGTCGACGACGGTTCCGGGGACGGCACCGCCGAGGCCGCCAGCAGCGCCGACCTGGTGCTCACCCATGGGGTCAACCGGGGGAAGGGGGCTGCGGTTCGCACCGGGATGCTGGCGGCCCGAGGCCGGACCCGAGTGTTCACCGATGCCGACCTCTCCTATGCCCCCGCCCAGATCGTCGGACTGCTGGCGGCGGTCGAGGCTGGTGCCGACATGGTGGTCGGCAACCGGTACCACCCCGATACCCACACCACTGTGCCCACCAGCACCCTGCGAGAAGTTGGCGGTCGCTTGGTCAACGGGGCGACAAGGCTGGTCCTCCACCAGCACCGGGCCGACACCCAATGCGGCCTGAAGGGCTTCCGAGCCCAGGTTGCCGAGTTGCTGTTCTCGCTCACCAGGGTCGACGGGTTCGCCTTCGACGTCGAGCTGTTCATGTTGGCTGAGCGCTACGGGCTATCGGTTGTGGAGATCCCCGTAGAGCTGGAGAACTCGGGCCGATCCACCGTGCGGGTTGTGCGTGACGCATCGCTCCTCATGGTCGACCTGATGCGGATGCGGGCCGATCTGAAAAGAGGCCGATACCGAGCCCAGCCCGAGTTGGTGGCCGGGTTGGCGACAGGCACCGACTCGACCATCCACTAGGGTCCTCGGCGCCATGGCAGACCTAGACGCCATCTTCAAGGCGTACGACATCAGGGGCACGTTCCCCGACCAGATCGATGCCGACACCTGTCGGTCCATCGGTGCCGCCTTCGCCCGGTTCGCGCTCGACGAGGGAGGGCCGGTGCCAGAGATCTTGGTGGCCCGGGACATGAGACCCTCTGGCGTCGAGCTCGTGGTCGCCTTCAGCGAGGGAGCTCGTTCTCAGGGCGTGGACGTGGTCGACCTGGGGCTGGCCTCCACCGACCTCGTCTACTTCGCGTCGGGGCGGCGAGGTGCTCCCGGTGCGATGTTCACCGCATCGCACAACCCGGCCCAGTACAACGGCATCAAGTTCTGCTTGGCCGGCGCCCGCCCTGTCGGCGTCGACTCCGGTCTCGACGTCGTGCGAAGGCTGGTGGATTCACCGCCGCAGGCGACCTCTCAGGCCGGTGCCCTACGCCAGCTTGACCTTCTCGGTGACTTCGCCGACCACGTCCGCTCCTTCGTGGACGTCTCCAAGTTCCGCCCCCTCAAGGTCGTGGCCGACACCGCCAACGGCATGGGTGGCCTGGTCGTACCCGCCGTGTTCGAGTCGCTGCCCTTTGACCTGGAGATCCTCTTTCCGGAGCTGGACGGCACCTTCCCCAACCACCCCGCCGATCCCATCCAACCCGAGAACCAGCGTGACCTGTGCGCGCGGGTACGTGAGGTCGGAGCAGACATCGGCTTCGCCTTCGACGGTGACGCCGACCGTGTCTTCGTCGTTGACGAGAAGGGTCGGGGGCTGTCGGGTTCTGTGACCACCGCCATGGTCGCGGCCGGGGTGCTGGCCAAGGAGCCCGGAGCCACTGTTCTTCACAACCTGATCTGCTCCAAGGTGGTGCCCGAGGTGGTGCGTGAGAACGGCGGCACGCCGGTGCGCACCAAGGTGGGCCACTCCTTCATCAAAGCGGAGATGGCGACCACCGGAGCAGCCTTCGGTGGCGAGCACTCGGCGCACTACTACTTCCGTGACAACTACCGGGCCGACTCGGGCCTGATCGCGGCCATGCACGTGCTGGAGTTGCTGTGCGCCGCAGACGAGCCGATGTCGGTGCTGCGGTCCCCCTATGACCGCTACGCCGATTCGGGCGAGATCAACACCCAGGTCTCGAACCCCAGCAAGGTGATCGATTCGGTGGCGGCCACCTTCGCTGCCAGTCACCCCGACGCCACCCAGGATCGCCTCGACGGGTTGACCGTCGATCTCGGTGACTGGTGGTTCAACCTGCGTCCGTCCAACACCGAACCACTGTTGAGGCTCAACCTGGAGGCTCGTACTCGAGACGAGTGCGATGCCCACACCTCTGAGCTTCTCCACTTGATCACCAAGGGATGACCGTCATGGCCCTCGACCCCAAGCTTCTCGAGATCCTCGCCTGCCCCGACGACAAGGGCCCGCTTCTGTACTTCGAGTCGGAGGAAGCCCTGTACAACCCTCGGCTCAAGCGCCGCTACGAGATCCGCGACCACATCCCGGTGATGCTCATCGACGAGGCCGTCACCGTAGACGACGCCGAGCACGAACGACTGATGGCCAAGGCCAAGGCCGACAACGTCCGTTCCACCCTGTCGGAGGGTTAGATCGTGCCCGATTCACTGGGCTTCGCCGATGCCCTGATTGGGCTACCAGACCAGGTGGAGGCCGCCTTCCGGCGACTCACCGTCACCGGCCCGCATCCCGATCACGACTCCATCGCCAACGTCTTGGTAACCGGAACCGGCGCGGCGGGCTGGGTCGGTGACCTGCTGGCCGCGGTGGCCGGGCCTTTCATGCCGGTTCCACTGCTGGTCCAAAAGGGCTTCTCGCCTCCGTCCTTCGTGGATTCGTCCACCCTGGTCGTCGCCATCTCGGCATCGGGGAACGCGCCTGAGACCGTTTCGGTGGCGTCCGCTTGTGTCGAGGCCGGGGCTCAACTCTTCGCGGTGACCAGCGGTGGCCAACTCGGTGCGTTGGCCGACAGCACCGAGTCGCCAACCGTCTTCCTTCCGATCGCAGACGGCCCGACCCATGTCCCACCCCGAGCCCGCATCGGAGCACTGACCATCCCGGTGCTGACCGCCTTCGATCGTCTCGGGTTCTATCCGGGGGGCCGGGAATGGATCGCGGCCGCCATCGCCCAACTTCGCGACCGCCGGTCCGAGCTGGACAGCCCCGACAACCTGATGGCTCACCTGGCTGGGGAACTGGCTGGGACCATGCCGCTGGTCTACGGCGGGTCGGGTGTTGGACGGGCCGCGGCCATGCGATGGAAGGACCAGATCAACCAGAACGCCAAGTCCCCGGCTTGGTGGGGTGTGCTGCCCGACGTGGTTCACGGAGAGCTCGCCGGTTGGGGACAACACGGCGACATCACCCGCCAAGTCATGTCGCTGGTGTTGCTGCGTCACGACGAGGAACCGCCGGAGGTGGCCGAGCAGTTCGCGCTGATCGAGGAGTGGATGGAAGAGGTGATGGTGGGGATCCACACCGTTCAGGCCGGGGGAGAGGGCAGCTTGGCCCAGCTCCTCGACCTGGCCTACGTGGGAGACATGGTGTCGTTGGCCCTGGCCGACCGCTACGGCATCGACCCCGGGCCCACCCCCGTGATCACCCCGTCCCCAACGGTGGCCGAGGGGTCTGACGACGGTTCCGCCGCGGGAGCGGAGGCCTGATCATGGCTGGACTCCCAACCGAGCTAACCGAGCTGGCTGCCCGGGTGTCCAACCGTGGTCGTTGGGGCGCGGAAGACCAGCGGGGCACTCTCAACCTCATCGACACCGCCGCGGTCCAGCGAGGCGTGGCCGCCGCCCGCCAAGGCCGCGCCTTCTCGTTGGCAATTCCCTTCGATTCCCAGGGACCCCAGACCGGCGCCATCCCCGGTCGGGACAACCCGGCGCTGACCATGAACATGGTGGCGTTGCCCATCACCGGCGACCCTGCCGGGTTCACCACCAGCGACGACAAGATGAGCATGGGCGTTCAGGCCGCCACCCATTGGGATGCGTTGAGCCACGTCGGTTACGGCGGTGAGCTCTACAACGCCACGCCCGCATCGGTGGTGACCGTCGATGGTGCCAGCCGGCTCGGCATCGAGCACTTCGGGCCGGTGGTCAGCCGCGGGGTGCTTCTCGACATCGCTCGACTCAAGGGCGTCGATCACTTCGAAGACGGCTACCCGATCACCGCCGATGACCTCGATGCGGCCGTGGACGAGACCGGGCTGACCATCGAACCCGGAGACATCGTGTTGGTCCGCACCGGGCACATGCACTTCCTTCGCATCGGCGAGCGAGATCGCTACCGCATGATCTGCCCGGGCCTGTCCACCGACACGATCGAATGGCTGCACCGCCACGACGTGGGGGCGGTGGCCACCGACACGTTCGTGCTGGAGTGCTTCCCGTCAGAGGACCCCGCGGTGATGCTGCCTGTCCACATGATCCAACTCCGAGACATGGGCATGGCCCAAGGGCAGATCTGGTTCCTCGACGATCTGGCTGGCGACTGCGCGGCTGATGGCCAGTACGACTTCCTGCTGACGGCGTCGCCGGTACCCCTGACCGGCAGCACCGGCGGGATCGTCGTCCCCACCGCCGTCAAGTAGTCCCGGAATCCCTGGGCCAACCCACGAGCTAGCCAGACCCCAGTCGGCTGGCACGTGGTCTCAGCAGACCGGTTCGGGCCGGTGCCAGGGGCGGGCTCTCAGCCTTCGGCCAGGGGGGTCACGATCTCGTCGGCGAATCGGCGCATGCCCTCCAGCTTTTGGTCGAGGGAGAGGTCGAAACCTCCGTGGTACACCCAGGGCATGGTCAAAACGTTGGTCACGCCCACCTCCTCGGCCCGACGGAACTGATCGAGGGTCACGGCGTCGTTGAGCGATACGACCACATCGAAATCCGATGTGCGACCCAACTCCGAACGCATCTCCTCCAAGGTGGCTACACAGCTGGCTGCTTCATCGGTGCTGATCAGATCTGAGATCCAGCCGTCATGGCGGGCAGCTCGGCGCAGGGCCGCATCGGACATACCGCCCACCAGGATCGGAATCGGCGCCGGTGGGGGAGGGGACATCTCGAGGCGGGGAATGTCGTAGAACTCGCCGTGGTGCTCCACCCAACCGCCCTGCCAGAGCGTGGCCAAGACTTCGAGCATCTCGTCGGAGCGGGCTCCTCGTCGACGGAACGGCTGACCGATCAGGTCGAACTCGTCTTCGCACCACCCCATGCCGATCCCCAGGGCCACCCGGCCGCCGGTGAAGATCGATGCGGTGGCAACGGTCTTGGCGGTGGTGAAGGGGTCTCGCATCGGGAGGACGTAGACGTTGGTGAAGAACCGGAGCCGCTCGGTCACCGCGCCGAGGGCGCCGATGGTGACCATCGGATCTACCCAGGGATCGAAGGACTTCCAGCGCCGCTCTCCATCGGCGCTGTAGGGGTAGGGGGTGCGCAGCGTCTCGATGTTGACGACGTGATCAGAAACGCTGAGGCCGTAGTACCCGAGGCGGTCCGCTTCGCGGGAGATGGCCGGCAGTTCAGTTGGGTCGATCCAGGCGGTGGCGATCGAGAACTTCATGAGATGGTCCCCTTCGAGATCTTCACTGGGCGGTCGGTCACCGCTCCCCTGAAACTAGAACACGTTCACCCTGTGACGGGCCGAACTGTGGTGGGTTAACCTTCCCGGCGGCCATTGCGGCCGATGGGCTGATCTGGGTGAGCCAGCAGGCTCCAGCCCCTCCCTCTCTTCGGGCGCGCCCTTGGGGCCAGCTCGAACCGATTCAGTCCCAACTTCGACCCTGGAGGTCTCCCCGTGCCCACCCTCTCGCCTGACGACTACAAGGTCGCAGACCTCGCCCTTCACGGCTTCGGTCGCAAGGAGATCCAGCTCGCCGAGCACGAGATGCCCGGCCTCATGGCCACCAGAGCCGAGTTCGCCGACGCCCAACCCCTGGCGGGGGCCCGCATCATGGGCTCCCTCCACATGACGATCCAGACCGCCGTGCTCATCGAGACGCTGGTGGCGCTGGGTGCAGACGTCCGATGGGTGAGCTGCAACATCTTCTCCACCCAAGACCACGCCGCTGCGGCCGTCGTCGTCGGACCCGAGGGCACCATCGACAACCCCCAAGGGGTGCCGGTGTACGCCTGGAAGGGCGAGACCCTCGAGGAGTACTGGTGGTGCACCGAGCAGGCGCTGCGCTGGCCCGACGGGGCTGGTCCCAACATGATCCTCGATGACGGCGGCGACGCCACCATGCTGGTCCACAAGGGTCGGGAGTACGAGCTGGCCGGGGTTGTGCCCGAGCCCACCGAGGATGACTCCGAGGAATGGACGGTCGTGCTCAACCTCCTCAAGGAGAGCGTGGCCAAGGAACCCACCCGCTGGACCGATGTGGCCGCCGCCATCTTGGGGGTCACCGAGGAGACCACCACCGGGGTTCACCGGCTCTACCAGATGTTCGAGGCAGGGCAGCTCCTGTTCCCGGCCATCAACGTCAACGACTCGGTCACCAAGTCCAAGTTCGACAACCTCTACGGATGCCGTCACAGCCTCATCGACGGCCTGAACCGCGCCACCGACGTGATGATCGGCGGCAAGGTGGCCTTCGTCGCCGGGTACGGCGACGTCGGCAAGGGTTGTGCCGAGAGCCTGCGAGGCCAGGGCGCCCGAGTGATCGTGGCCGAGGTGGATCCGATCTGCGCCCTTCAGGCCGCCATGGAGGGGTTCCAGGTGGCTCGCCTCGAAGACGTGCTCGATACCGCTGACATCTTCATCACCACCACCGGCAACAAGGCCATCATCTCGGCCGAGCACATGGCTCGCATGAAGCACCAGGCCATCGTGGCCAACATCGGTCACTTCGACAACGAGATCGATATGGCCGGACTGGCCCGCATGAGCGACGTCCGCAAGATCGAGATCAAGCCGCAGGTGCACGAGTTCCAGTTCCCCGACGGTCACTCGGTGATCATCCTGGCCGAAGGCAGGCTCATGAACCTGGGCTGCGCCACCGGCCACCCCAGCTTCGTCATGAGCAACTCGTTCACCAACCAGGCCATCGCTCAGATCGAGCTGTTCACCAAGACCGATCAGTACCCGATCGGCGTGTACACCCTGCCCAAGGTGCTCGATGAGAAGGTGGCCCGGCTCCATCTCGACTCGCTCGGGGTGCGCCTCACCGAGCTCACCCCGGACCAGGCCGACTACATCGGCGTGTCGGTGCAGGGTCCCTACAAGCCCGAGCACTACCGCTACTAAGGACCCGAGCGGATAGGTTCAGTCGTCGTCGCTGTGAGGTTGATCAGACCGAGGCTTCGCCTCGGTTTAGCCATGCCGTATTTAGGGGTCGGCTCGCATATCGGCTCGCCTCCTAAGGGTCCTAGCGGTTGTAGCCGGTTGAGGTCAGGGCAGATCCACGACCATGGAGGTGGTCCCGTCGACCACCTTGGTGGGGCGGGCTGTCCTGGCCTCGACCGGCAACTTCACCTCGATGGCAGGTCGGCACCGACCCATCGCTGGACGCCCCCACACGGTCACCTCCCACAGGTCCGAGCCTCCGTGGTCGGTGCCGACCTCGACGCTTAGGTCGGTGGCGCACTCGGTGGAAACCACGAGATCACCGGCATCGTTCCAGCGCGGGTGGGTGAAGGCCAGGGCGGTGCGGTCGCCGTTTGCCCCACAACCACTTGCTGCCACCAAGACGGTCAACGTCACAGCCATGTTTCGGACATGAGCGCTCACGCCCGAAGCGTAGGGTGCCCTGGTCGAGTGCGACAGCACCCGGTCAGGGCAACCAGCGAGCAAGGGGAACGAAGTGGAAGACCTATTGGGCAAGGTTGCGGTGGTCACCGGTGCGGCATCTGGCATCGGGCTGGCGCTCACCCGCGCCTTGTTGGCTCAGGGAGCCAAGGTGGTGATGGCCGACATCGAGGTCGATGCCCTTGAAGCGGCCAGCGTGGGCCTGGGGTCAGACGCCGAGGTCCTAACCATGGTTTGCGACGTGAGCGACCCCGTCCAGGTCGAGGCTCTGCGCGACGCCGCTGTCGCCCGGTTCGGCACCGTCCACGTCGTGGTCAACAACGCCGGCGTCTCCTCGGCCGGACCGGTCTGGACGCAGTCGCTCGAGGACTGGCAGTGGGTGCTGGGCGTCAACCTGTACGGCGTCGTCAACGGGATACGTACCTTCGCTCCGTTGCTGATCGAACAGGGAGAGGGCCACATCGTGAACACGGCCTCGATGGCCGGGCTCACCTCGCCCCCGTTCATGAGCACTTACAACGTCTCCAAGCACGCTGTGGTCACCCTGTCGGAGACCCTGTTCGCCGATCTGGCCTTGGCCGGCGCCTCTGGGGTGGGGGTCTCGGTGCTGTGCCCCGGTTGGGTGCGGACGCGCATCCACGAGGCGGCTCGCAACCGCCCGGGGTCACCGGATCCCGACGTCGATGGCCCGACCGCTGGCTTCGGTGACTTCGTGGGGGCGTTGATAGCCGATGGTCTGGACCCCGATGACGTTGCTGATCAGGTCATTGATGCCATCCTCACCCGCCGCTTCTACATCCTGACCCACCCGGACTGGATGCCGATGATCACTGGTCGAGTGGACCGCATCGTCGAGGGTCGAGACCCGGCCGTGGCGGGTCTCCCCGAGCCAGCTGGCGAGGGGTGACGCCGGAAGGCTCTGCCTTCCAGCGGATCTAGGCCTACAGCATGTCGCGGGTTGGTGGTCTGGGATCGTGGGTAGGTCCGTGCCGTGTTCTTGGAGTCGAGGTGTCCGGGGTGTGATCGGCCCGGGCCGGCGCCGTGTCGGGAGTGCGTGAAGCTTCTCCGTCCATCGGCGCCCATCGCCCCTCTACCTGGGGTCACAGCTTGTCGGGCCGTTCTCGACTACGAGGGGATTGCCAGGGATCTGGTGGCCCGGGTCAAGTACCGCAACCAGCGACAGATCCTGGTCTGGCTGGCCCGGGCCATGACCCGCTTGGTCGAACCGGGGGCTGCCGACGTCGTCACCTGGGCACCCACTACCCCGGCTCGGCGTCGGGCCCGCGGTTTCGACCATGCCGAGCTCCTGGCTCGAAGGGTGGGGCGTGGGCTCGGCCTTCCGGCCGTGAGGCTTCTGGATCGTGTCGAAGGCCCGGCTCAAACCGGGGGGACACGCTCACAGCGGTGGGCTGCGCCTTCGTTCTCGCCCCGGGTCCCCGTGAGTGGGTTGACGGTGATCGTGGTGGACGACGTGATCACAACCGGGGCCACGATGGCGGCGGCGGCATCGGCCCTGCGCCGGGGTGGAGCGGCGGCAGTGGTGGGTCTGGCCGCGGCTCACACCCGCTGAAAGTCAACCACTCGAGGCGGTGTCTGGGCAGGGTCTTCAGTCCTGTGCTGGTGGTGTCGATGCCACCTTCGCGCCGGGAGCGATCGACGTCGTGGCGGTCTACGCTCCGAGACACAACAGCACCCGAGCCGGAGGTCCCCTCGTGCAGGTAACCGTCAGCCGCCGAAACACCGATGTTCCCGAGAAGCTCAGGACGATGGCCGAGGAGAAGATCGGGCGTCTCAGCCGATTTCTCGACGGTCTCGACCACGCCGAGGTCCACTTCTGGGAACACAAGAACCCCCGCATCGCAGACAAAGAGGTCTGTGAGGTCACCATCGAGGGTCGGGGACATCACGTCCGGTGCAAGGTGCAGGCCGCAGACGGCTATCAGGCGGTGGACAAGGCCTACGCCAAACTCGAACAGCAGCTACTGAAGCTCAAGACCAAGCTCAACAACCGCAACCACGGGGCCCCCAAGGCGCACAAGGGCGTCGGCGCGCTCGGGGCGGCTGTGTCAGCCGCCGAGGTGGCTGCGGCCGTGGCCGAACCCGAGCTCGACGTGGCCGATGAGGCTGTGACCGAGCTCAAGATCGTCAAGTCCAAGCGATTCGCCATGTTCCCGATGGCCGCCGAGGAGGCGGTAGAGCGCATGGAACTGCTCGGCCACGGGTTCTTCTTCTTCACCAACGCGGAGACCAGCCGGGCTGCGGTGGTCTACCGCCGAGACGACGGCCACGTCGGCCTGATCGACGAGGCCGACTGACCTGACCAGATCCAACCCGACCTGACCAGATCCGGCCCGACTGGGTCGGTCTGGTCAGTCCTCGGGGTCGGGGGGCAGCGGTGCCACCGCGTCCAGGTCCTCCACACTGGGGCAGAACCAGAACGACCCGGTACGGGCTCGGGTGAAGGCCAGGAGTCGGTCGACCACGCCATCGTCGGTCAGCCCGTACATCTGTCGAAGCTGAAGGTCGAATCGGTCCAGATCTCGGCCGAAGGACACGAAGTGCAGGCCCTGAATGGTGGCATCGGCGAACGGCACGCTGCGGCGGTAGACAACCAGCTCGTCGCCCGAGGCGTCGGCGGCCTCGGCTCTGGTGATGTGAGAGTCGCTCGGTCGACGCTCGGCCGGCAGGGCCACGCTGTCGGACTTCGACCGGCCGATCACGTCCTCCTGTGCGGCCACGTCGAGCGCCCAGAACGCTTCGAGGTCGTGCTCGTAGCGAACGGTCATGGCGAAGGTTCCGGCCTCGCCCACCTGGCCCGCGGGAATCTCGGCTTCGGTGGGGGCATCGTCGGGGTCGGGGTTGGCGCTGCCGTCGATGAAGCCGGTGAGGTCACGGGAGTCGTGGTAGACGAAGCAGGGCTGGTCCAACACGATCTCGGCTACCGGATCGAGGGCGGCGACGGCGGCCCGGATCACGTCGAACACGGTGTCGGGCCCGGAACCGTGGGCCCACAGCCACAGGTCGGTCTGGGTGGCGGGGACATCTTGACCCGCGGTTTCGTTGCGATAGCCGGGGAAGTCCCGCAGACCGTCGGGAACCCGGTCGGGAGCTAGCTCACCCCACAAGTGGGGACCGAAACCGAGGGCCAGGTTCACCGATCCGTTGGCCAGGTGGTCGGCCCCGACGGATCTGACCTCGATCAGGGCTCGGGCGATGGCGTCGGGCTTGGCACCGGGGCGGACCTTGAGCTCGACGTGGTGGTGGGCGCGGGTTCCGTCGGCGAACACGGCGTATTGGTGGCGGGCCACAGCTTCTCCTCACAGGGCCAGACCATCGGGTCTGAGCGATGACGCCCGATCCTAGGGAGCCGGACCACGACCGGGGCATCGGCCAGGGGTCGGCCAGAGGTGTGGCGGAGTATCACCAGCGGCCACCGGCCCCTAGACTCGCCTACCTCATGGGTGTACTCGACAAGCTCCTCCGGGTGGGTGAGGGCCGCAAGCTCAAGGCTTTGCAGGGCCTCGTCCCCGACATCAATTCGCGCGAAGCCGAGCTTCAGAAGCTCTCCGATGCGGACCTTCGGGCCCGCACCGGAGACATGCGCCAACAGCTCGACAACGGCGCCGACCTCGACGACCTGCTGCTCGACGCATTCGCCGTCGTGCGAGAGGCCGCAAGTCGCACCATCGGCCAGCGCCACTACGACGTCCAGATGATGGGTGGCGCCGCGCTGCACTTCGGCTGGGTGGCCGAGATGAAGACCGGCGAGGGCAAGACCCTGGTGTCCACCCTTCCCGCGTACCTCAACGGAGTGTCGGGCAAAGGCGTGCACGTCATCACCGTCAACGACTACCTGGCCCGGCGAGACGCCGAGTGGATGGGGCGGGTCCACGGATGGCTGGGGCTCACCATCGGCTTGATCCTGCCCGATAACAACGACCCCGCCTTCAAGCGCGCCCAGTACGCCTGCGACATCACCTACGGCACGAACAACGAGTTCGGCTTCGACTACCTGCGCGACAACATGGCCACCACCAAGGAGGCCAAGACCCAGCGGGGTCACGCCTTCGCCATCGTCGACGAGGTCGACTCGATCCTGATCGACGAGGCCCGCACGCCGCTGATCATCTCGGGCAAGGTCGCCGACGCCGCCCAGCTCTACTACAAGTTCGCCAGCATCGTTCGCGGCCTCAAGCGAGACGTCGACTACGACGTCGACGAAGAGAAGCGCAACGTCGCTCCCACCGACGAGGGCATCACCCGGGTCGAGGCGGCCCTGGGCTCTCGAGAACCTGTACGACGCCGTCCAACAGAACCTGGTCCACCAGTTCCAGGCCGCGCTCAGGGCCAAGGAGCTCTACAAGCGAGACAAGGACTACATCATCCAGGGCGGCGAGGTGAAGATCGTCGACGAGTTCACCGGCCGCATCCTTGAGGGGCGACGGTGGTCCGAGGGCCTGCACCAGGCGGTCGAGGCCAAGGAAGGGGTGAAGATCAAGGAGGAGAACCAGACCCTCGCCACGATCACCCTCCAGAACTACTTCCGCATGTACGACAAGCTCGCCGGCATGACCGGCACGGCGCTCACCGAGGCCGCCGAGTTCGGCAGCACCTACGAGCTGCAGGTGGTGCCGATCCCCACCCACCGCGACATCCAGCGCATCGACCAGCCCGACCTCATCTACAAGAGCGAGGTGTCGAAGTTCGCCGCCGTGGTCGACGACATCGCCGAACGCTACGAAAAGGGCCAGCCGGTGTTGGTGGGCACCATCTCGGTCGAGAAGTCCGAGAAGCTCTCGCGCCTGCTCGACAAGCGGGGCATCCGCCACGAGGTGCTGAACGCCAAGCAGCACACCCGTGAGGCCGAGATCGTCACCCAGGCCGGGCGGCTCGGTGCCATCACCGTGGCCACCAACATGGCCGGTCGAGGCGTCGACATCCTCCTCGGCGGCAACCCCGAGGGCCTCGCCACCCGTGACGTACGAGCCGAGGGCCTAGACCCCGAGACCGACGAAGAACTGGGTGATGGGCAAGGCCCTCCCCGACGACGTGCCGATCGAGGCCAAGATGGTCACCAAGGCCATCGAGCGGGCGCAGAACACCGTCGAGCAGCGCAACGCCGAGATCCGCAAGAACGTGCTCAAGTACGACGAGGTGATGAACGAGCAGCGCAAGGTGATCTACAAGCGCCGCGACCAGATCCTCGAGGACGCCGACCTTCGGGCCGAAACGCTCGACTACCTCGAGGATGCGGTGGAGGCCGCCGTCAGGCACCTTCTGCGTCACCGACTTCGCCGAGAGGAGTGGGACCTCGACGGGCTGCGCAGCGAGATCGGCACCTTCTGGCCCAGCGAGCTCACCGTGGAGCAGCTCGGCGAGGCCGGCGGCACCGACGACCTAAACGACATGCTCCTGGCCGAGGCCACCGCCTACTACGAGGCCCGCGAGCAGGAGCTCGGCGCGGACACGATGCGCCAGATCGAGCGCCAGGTGATGCTCAACATCATCGACCAGCAGTGGCGTGAGCACCTGTTGGAGATGGACTACCTCGAGCACGGCATCGGCCTGCGGGCCATGGGTCAGCGCGACCCGCTGGTGGAGTGGCAGCGCGAGGGCTACGAGATGTTCGGGGTGATGATGACCTCGATCGCCCAGGACTTCGTGAAGTACGTGATGCGGGTGCAGGTCGTCAAGGAAGAGGCCGAGAAGCCCGCTGCGGTCAAGGACCTGGCCACCAGTGGCCCCGAGGATCCGTCGAGCGCGGGCGGCAACCTGGCCGCCGCGGCTCGGGCTCAGGCATTGGCCGAGGGCAGTGATGCCGGCGGCGGCGCCATCGGCGGCTTCGGCCGAAGCCGAGACCATGCAGCCGGTAGTGAAGTCGGACTGGGACAAGACCCCGCGCAACTCACCGTGCCCGTGCGGCAGTGGCAAGAAGTTCAAGAACTGCCACGGCGCGGCCTGAACCGTGCGTGACGTCAGCGACGACATCGGGGCCCTGCGCCGACGCCTCGATGAGGCGTCCACCCCCCCCTACCTGAAAGTCGACGAGTTGCGGGCTCGTCGGCCTCAACTCGAGACCGAAGCGTCGCGCCCAGACCTGTGGGACGACCCCGACCGGGCCCGCAAGGTAACCGGCGAGCTGGCATCGGTGTCAGACGACCTCGACCTCTATGACGACCTGGGTGGAAGGATCGACGACACCGAGACCCTGGCCGAACTGGCCCGTGAGGAACACGACGACTCAGTGGCTGCCGAGATAGACAAGGCGCTAGTCGATCTGGCCGCTGACTTCGCCTCTCTCGAGCTGCGGGCCCTGTTCACCGGCGAACACGACGAGCGCGACGCCATCTGTGAGGTTCAATCCGGCGAGGGCGGCGCCGACGCTCAAGACTGGGCCAAGATGTTGCTTCGCATGTACCTGCGTTGGGCGGAACGAAAAGGGCTCGACGTGGAGCTAGACGAGGTTTCGGCCGGGTCCGAGGCCGGGATCTCCTCGGCCACCTTCATGGTCAAGGGCCGTCACGCCTACGGACTGTTGCGATCAGAGCACGGCGTCCACCGTCTGGTGCGGATGAGCCCGTTCAACGCCCAGGGCAAGCGCCAGACGGCGTTTGCGGCCCTGAAGGTCACGCCGTTCCTGGAGGACGTCCCCGACATCGTCATCGACGACAAGGACCTGCGGATCGACACCTACCGATCGTCGGGGGCCGGCGGTCAGCACGTCAACGTGACCGACTCGGCGGTGCGCATCACCCACCTGCCCACCGGCATGGTCACCTCGTGCCAGAACGAGCGCAGCCAGCACCAGAACAAGGATCGGGCCATGCAGATCCTCAAGGCCAAGCTGGCCGAGCTGGAACGCCAGAAGCGAGAGGACGAGCTGGCCGCGATCCGTGGCGAGCAGCGCTCGGTCGGGTTCGGTTCCCAGATCCGCAGCTATGTCATGCAGCCCTACCAGATGGTCAAGGACCTGCGCAGCGAACACGAGACCGGCAACGTCGACTCGGTGCTCGATGGCAGCCTCGATCAGTTCATGGAGGCCTTCCTGCGCTGGCAGCGGGCCAGGGGGGGGCCCGCGGGTGCCGCGGGCTGTCGTAGCCACTGGTAACGTTGCCTTCCGGCGGGAACTCCTGCCGCACCTTCCCCCCTGGGGCAACCCCGGATGATCAAGCTCGAGAACGTCACCAAGGTCTACAAGAACGACGTCGTCGCCCTAAAGGAAGCCAACGCCGACATCGCCAAGGGCGAATTCGTCTTCCTGGTGGGCCCGTCGGGCTCGGGCAAGTCCACCTTCATCCGCCTCCTGAACAAGGAGGAGACCCCCACCGGGGCCGGATCTTCGTGGCCGGCAAAGACATCGGTGAGCTAAACGCATGGAAGATCCCATACCTGCGCCGCAACATCGGCTGCATCTTCCAGGACTACAAGCTGCTGACCAACAAGACCGTCTACGAGAACGTGGCCTTCGCCCTCGAGGTGATCGGGCGGCCCCGCCACGTGGTCAAGACCCAGGTCCCGGCCATCCTCGACCTGGTCGGGTTGTCCAAGAAGGCCGGGAACTACCCCGACGAGTTGTCGGGCGGCGAGCAACAGCGGGTTTCCATCGCCCGGGCCTTCGTCAACCGGCCGCTGATCCTGTTGGCAGACGAACCCACCGGCAACCTCGACCCGGCCACCTCGGTGGGCATCATGCGCCTGCTCGACCGCATCAACCGCACCGGCACCACCGTGGTGATGGCCACCCACGACCGCAGCATCGTCGACACCATGCGCCGCCGGGTGATCGAGCTGGACCGAGGCACGATCATCCGCGACCAGGCCCGCGGCGTCTACGAGTGATCAGGGACTGACATGGCCATCAACGGCAACTACGTACTGCGGGAGACCACCGCCAACCTGACCCGTAACCCCACCTTGTCGGTGGCGTCGATCCTTACCGTGTTCGTGTCGCTGGCCATCGTGGGGACAGCGGTGCTGGTCCGACAGGGGGCCCAGAACATGACCCGCCGGTTCGAAGGAGGCGTCGAGTTCATCGTCTTCGTCGAACCTGAGATCACCGAAGCGCAGTTGGCTCAGGTCAGGGCCGATCTGGAACGCAACCCCAACGTGAAGCGCATCGACTACATCGACGTCGAGGAGACGTGGGCCGACTTCCGGCGCCTTTTCCGCAACGACGAGGCCATGTTGGAGAACGTCCGCAAGACCGACCTACCCACGAGCTTCCGGGTGGAGCCCACAGACAAGAGCGTGGAGACCGTCACCAGCCTGGTCTCGTACTACCGCAAGCGTCCCAACGTGTACGACGTGAAGGCGGCCACCGACGTGATCAGGGAGATCAAGGGTCTCACCACCTTCGTCAACAACGGTCTGACCGTGTTCGCGGTGTTCTTGTTGGTGGCATCGAGTCTGCTCATCCTCAACACGATCCGTACCGCCATGTTCGCCCGTCGCCGCGAGATCGAGGTGATGAAGCTGGTGGGGGCCACCAACTGGTTCATCCGGGTGCCGTTCATGCTGGAGGGTTGGTGCAGGGCCTCTTCGGTGGCGTGTTGGCGGTGGGCTTTGTCTTCCTGGCCCGTAACTGGATCCATACCCTCATGAACAGGAGCCGGGGTCTGACCCTGCTTCAGACCTTCTCGATCGAGTCGGGGGATGTGGTGTTGGCCTGCTTCGCGGTGCTGTTCACCGCGGTGCTGCTGAGCGTGTCCAGCTCGGTGCTGGCCACCCGCCGCTTCCTCGACGTCTGACGCCCATAGCCTTGTTGCGCCATCCCAAGCGCGGGTTGATCCTGTGGGGCCTGTTCGCGTTGGTGGTCCTGACCGGAGCGGCCGCTGTGCCGTCAGCCAGAGCGATGGCAGACCGAGGAGTCGACATCGTCGCCTACGAGCTATCGCGGACGCCGGATCGGGCAGCCGAGCACAACTCCAAGCTAGGTCCCGACGGCATGAATTCAGCACGGACCACCTTGTTGATCGACTTCTCGTTCCTCTTTGCCTACGGCGCGTTCGTCGCTGGCGTTTGTGTCGTACAGGGTGCTAGAGCAGGGGAGCGCGGATACAGGGGATTGGAGCGGCTGGGTCGGTTGGCAGCGATGGGCGCGTTGATCGCAGCGGCGTGCGACGCCGTGGAAAACGTGGCTCTTCTACGTGTTGCCAACGGCTTCACCGAACAGCCATGGCCTGCTGTTGCTGCCGCCTTTGCTTCGGTGAAGTTCATGTTGATCACTGTCGCGATCCTCGTCGGCACAGGCTTGGCGTTGTTCACCTGGACAAAGCGAGCCAGATTCGTCGGCGACGGGTGAACCCCCCGACCTTCTTATCCGTAGGCGGATCCCGTGGGTCCGTCTCGTGTTGTCGTGTCGACGACGTCCTCGACGATGGCGTGGTCGGTGTCGAAGTACCGGTGAGCGAGGTTGGCGATCCACGATCAGCGACTTGGCGGTCTCGGCCTGAAGCTGAGGCGCGAGCACGCGGTCGAAGATCGATCGGAGGACGGGGTTGCCCCTACGGACCGACTCGGGCGGCATGGCACGCGTTTCGCTCCATGGCTCCGATGCGCGTTGCGGATGCCACGGAACGAAGGCGGCCCCCAAACTTGGGAGGAAGCCTTGCAGTCGGCTCCGGGCTCAGCGAGGGCGCTCACGCGCAGCCATTGCAAGAGGCCGCATCTACTTCGCCCGTGACGGGGTCGAGCTCGAAGGAGACGCCAAAGGACGCCGCCAAGAGGTCGGTCCGATCGTCTTGCGGTCCACAGCCCGTGATCGAGAAGTCATCGGCGACGAGTAGACGAAAGCCGCGCCCAGCCTCCTCGGCGACTGGGTTCGCGACCACCAGGTCTCCGCCATCAAAGGCGAACCGAGTCGACACGATTCCGGGGCCTTCGCCCAGGTCTGCACCGGTGCCAGATCCCCAGAAGATGACTGAGCTTGCCGTCTCGCCGTCGACCTCGAGCGACACGAGAGCACCATGGTGAAATCGGTTGAGGGTCGCGATTGCTCGGCCCTCCGCTAAAAGAGGCTGAGCAGGTCAGCGGTGCGTTCGGCTCGTGACGCCGTCCGACTGGCAGGGACGTCGGGAGTGGTGAAGGAGCTCCTCGGGGTCGGCCGCCGTCGATGAGCACCGACGCCACGAAGGGGCGGAGGTCGTGCAAACGGACGTGCTCAAGGTCCAGCTTGGGTCGCAGGCGACCGAACCGGTTGGTGCACACGTAGGGCCGCCACGGCTTGCCCTCGGCGTTGGCGAAAGCAGCGCATCGTCTGCCAGGCACACGCCGAACGCCAGGGGCCTTCCTCGACGGGTCGCTCCGCGTGGAGCCGCTCACCACCGACGACGGGGTCCGGATCCGTGAACTTGTCGACAGGTACCGGGACCTGCCGCTGGGAGGAACCGACGCGAGCATTGTCGCCATCGCAGAGCGACTGAAGGCGCGGCGGCTCGCCACCGTCGACCGGCCTCACTTCACCGTCGTGCGCCCGAGCCACGTCGAGGCGTTCGAGCTTGTCGCCCCGCCGGCCTGACCCGTGTGGTCGTCGACGGCTCGGAGATCAGTACAGCCCGAGTTCCTGGGCTTCGGAGGCAAGTGCGTGGACAGCAGCGAGTCGATGGGTGCGGTCGACCTCCCGATGGTCGGCGACGTCGGTCCGCTCGAGTGAGCGCAGATCGCCGCGCTCGAGGAGCTCACGGACGTAGGGCATCGAGACGTTCATGAGGTCGGCGGCCTCGGCGACGGTGATCTCCTCGTCGGCTGGCATGGGCTCCGGTCTACCCCGCTCGCGACCCGCGGCTCGGCCAGTTTCGTGCCATCCAGGTGCGAGCAATCACAGCCCGTTCAGCCCATTCCAACCGGTCCGTTAGAAGACCCGTTAGAGGTCGGGCCCTCCTGGGAAGCGCAAGAGGCGGCCTCCGGAACCGGGGACCGCCTCTGATCAGCGCATCTGCGCAGCACGCTTGGAGGGACTCGAACCCCCAACCTTCTGATCCGTAGGCGGATCCCGAGGGTCCGTCTCGTGTTGTCGAGTCCCGTTCTACCAGGTCAGGTGCGGTGCCCCGTCCGGCGGGTGGTGCCGAATCCGGCCCCGTGATACCTGGTGGATTGCCAAGGGGATTGCCAAGTCAGACGCCCAGTTGGCTGTCGTTGAGTCGTGACGCCGTCAGGCTTGCTCAGACCCGTAGCGTCGGCGAGCCCGAGCCAATGCGGACCGAAGCGATTCGCCAACGCCATAGGCAGGCGCGACGACTCGCCCATCACGTAGGAGATCGAGGACGTGGTACTTGCGTCCTTCTACAAAGAACGACGCTTGACCCGGCTCGCCCCGAGCCATGTGGGTTGCGTGAAGATCGCGCTCCTCGAACCTCACCTCGTAGCCACGTTCCTGGAAGTAGGCGAGATCCTCGTCGAGCGCACCGGCCATCAGTCCAGGCTGCCCGGTCTCCGCTCCGGCGGCGCCACGTGACTCGCCTGACTGACGGACAGTGAGTTGGCGCCGCCACCCCTCGACGAAAGCGCGCACGGCCGGGGGATCGCCGCCGAGGTCTGCAAAGTCCTAGTCGCTGAAGCGGAGGTGCGATGCCAGCATCTCGGCGAGGAGCGCAGGCGTGAACCCTCCGTCGAGGTCGCTGGCGAGGCCGAGCAGCTCGTCGAGGTCGAAGCGCTCGGACAACGTGTGGAGATCGACGAAGTCGCGAGCTTCCGCTCGGTCGAACAGCGCGAGGAGTTTGCGGGACGCCAGCTCCTCCGGTGGGTAGGTCGGGCCGACTGCGGTGATCGTCGGCGCGCCGAGCGGCGGCGAGTCGATCGCGAGGTCGACAAGGAGCTCATCGTCGGGGCTCCGGACGACAAGCCGACGGAAGGTGGCGGTGTCGCGGATCCGCTCGGTCGTCCAACCACGATCGGCGCAAGCAGCTTCGAGCGCGTCCGCAGCCGAGGCGATACCTGTCGCCAGGTCACTGCCGAACAAGTCGACGTCCTGGGTCGGCCGCTCGGTGAGGCCGCTCGCCACCAGGGCCGCACCGTCGGCGAGGACGAAACCATGTGACTCGGGGAGCGCGAAGAACAGCTCGAGTACGAGTCGCTGAAGTTCGGTGAGGGCCGAATCAGTCATCTCGGCCAACCGCCCCATCGATGACGGGCTGCCACGCCGTTCGAATTCGCCGCGGTAGGACCAGATCGGTCCAGAGGTCGACGAGCAGGGCCCCGTCGACGATCGACTCGATGTCGACCGGGCGGCCCTCCCGGAGCACCGCCTCGTAGGCGCGGGCACGCTGGCGGCGATCGGCGAGGTCGGCGACCCGGCCGGGCCTCGACCAGTCGAGGTGGAGCGGCATCTCGAGTCTCCGGAGCGCCTCGCGGACGGGAAGGTCCGGAAGCTGGTCGGGCACAGCCGCCGTGCGTCCGCCGCCGATCTCGACCTCCTGCCAATCGAGCACCGGCATTGCCGTCAGACGGTGACCGGCAGCAGCGAGGATCCGCTCCGCAGTGTCAAGCGTCGGCGACACCCGGCCGTGCTCGTAGGCCGACAGGGTGGGCCGCGACGTTCGCGCACGCTCGGCCAGGTCGGTCTTCGACAGGCCAGCCGATTCCCGGGCTGCTGACAGGAGGGTGGATGCCACGCATGGAGAGTATCAGATCCGATACGTGTTTCGCCGAGGCATTCGGCTCAGGTTCCTCTGAGAGACTCACCTGATGGAACCCGTGCTCAGCTCTCGGCAGGCGTTCGAAGCGATGCGTCGCTTCCTTGAGCAGTTCAACGAGCGAGAGCCGCACCCCATACGGAAACCATCGAACAGCTCCTTCGATGGACCGAAGTCGAGGCAGACGGGGATACCTCGGATCCAGCGCAATTGCACGACTGGGTCGGGGCGGTACGTGCCGTTCTCGACAGCGAGCGATCCAACGGAGCACCTCTACGAGCCACCTACGACAGCACGGCCGACGCGGTCTACGTCTACTTCACAGGACGGGCACTCGATCCCGGCCGGAAGAGCATCCCGCTCGACCCGCCGACAGGCATCAAGGCGTTTCTGGTCATGGACTGGAAGGACGGGCGGATCGTGGGTCTCGAGGTCCTCGACGCTCGCGGATTCCTGCACGACGCCTTCATCGCGAGCGCCGAGCAGCTGGAGTGAATGACATCGCCGTCCAGCTCGGGTGACCCCATCCCGCCGCGACGAGGGCTCGCTCGGGCCGCTGGGCCCTGCCGGAACCGGCCTGTCCACCCGGTCGCTCGCCACGGCGCACCGGGCAGATCTGGCGCGCACACATTGACAGGTTTCCCTTCGGGCAACCTGCTGGGTGTCCGGTTGGACCACCTGCTGGGTACCGACGATCAGAACAGGGTCGGTGTCTCGGTCATCGTCGCCGAGCCTCGTCGGGACCTTCTGTTGCCGGACTGCTCAACAGCAGGCGGACCGGCCGGTTCGACAGCGGCATCGGTGAGCGTCGCCCAGACGGAGTCGCGGTCGACGCCGAGGGACTCGGCGAGGTGGGCGACGGGGACCACGATGCGCCGGCGGAGGCGGATGCACTTGAGGTCGCCCGACCGCACGAGCTCGTAGGCGGTGGAGCGGCCGACGCCGAGGACCTGGCCGGCTTGCTCGACGGTGAGGGTGAGGGGATGGTCGTTGCTCATGCCTGAGTAGGCCGCGAAGCGCCCCTGATCCCGCGCAGAAATCGGTGCCGTCCGGGATCGCCAGTCCGTGGAGACCACCACGGTGGGTGAGCGGCAACGGCCAGCGGGATAGCCAGCAGGTTCCCCGTAGGGGAACCTGCAAGAGTGTGCGCGCCAGACCTGCTGGTTCGGCGACGACTGGGCGTAGCGGGGTCAGCCGAGCTTCCGGGCGACGCCTGACCCGGCGAGGAGGGTCCCCATGTACGCCGCAGCCTCCTGGTCGGTGGCGGGGATCGCGTGCGTGTACAGGTTCAGCGTCGTGGACATCTGGCCGTGGCCGATCCGGGTGCTCACCGTCGAGATCGGGATGCCGCCGTCGATGAGCACCGACGCCACGAAGTGGCGAAGATCATGCAGCTGCACACTGTCGAGCCCGAGCGTGGCTCGCAGCCGACCGAACCGGTTGGTGCACACGTCCGGCCGCCACGGTCGGCCCTCGGGTGTGGCGAACAGCAGGGCGTCGTCAGCCAGCGGCGTACCGAGCGCCAGGGCCCGCTCTCGCTGGTGCAGCCGGTGTTGGCGCAGCAGCGACACGGTCACCTCGTCGAGGGCCACACGGCGGCTCTGGTGGGTCTTGGTATCACCCTCGTGCAGCACCCGGCCCACCTGGGTGATCGCCCGTCGAACGAACAGCTCGGGTCGGTCGAGATCGACGTCGGACCATCGAAGGGCGCACACCTCGCCCCGCCGGCAACCCGTGGCCGACTTCACCCACAGGTACGCCCCGAAGTCCGGGTCCTCGTCGTACGCGGCGTCGAGCAGCAAGAGCACCTGCTCGAGCGTCGGAGGGATCACCTCCCGACGGACATGACGGGGCGGCGTCGCCTCGACCGCCGCGTTGTGCGCGACCAGCCCCCAACGCCGAGCCTGGTCGAGCGCCTGGTGCACCACGGTGTGGCAGATCCGCACCGTGCGAGCTGACAGGCCCGACGCACCCAGCTCTGCGTACACCGCGTCGATGTCCATCGTCCGCAACGATGCAAGCTTGCGAGAGCCGAGCCGGGGCCGCAGGTACTTGCGGGCAACCCACTCGTAGCTCTCTATCGTGCGGGGAGCGACGCTGGCCCGCTTCACCTCCAGCCAGCGGTCGAGCAGCTCGTCGAACAGCATCGGCGCTGCTGCTGCGTGGCGGCCCTCGTCGACCTCGACGACCAGACGGGACATCGCCCGCTCGGCGTCTCGGCGGGTGCCGCACCGTCCGCTCCAGGTAGCGCCTGCGGCCGTCGGTGGAACGGCCCAGGTAGACCTTGATCCGCCAGGAATCGCCGCTTCGGTGTTGCAGGTGGCCTCGCATGAGGATCCCCTCTCGGTGCAGGGACCCGTCGGGATTGCCGACGGATTGCCAAGAGGGGTTCGCGTTTTGCCGCCGTTCAGGTCACGAACCCGATGACCTGGGAAGCTTGGCGCGCTTGGAGGGACTCGAACCCCCAACCTTCTGATCCGTAGAAAACAATTCTCGGTCCCAAGGGTTGCGACTGGTGACAGTCAAAGCCTTGTGTGGCACCGATCTGTGCGATCCGCGCCTCATCCGGGTCCCGCTGCTTGCACCCTGTTGTTGCGACCTGTGTGGCAGAAACGTGGCAGTTCTGAGCCGCCCAGGACGGCTCGTCTCGTTCCGCACCGCACCCCAACTGCCGCCGTCGAGAGGCTCCGGCTTCCGCCATCACCCACAGCGACAGGTCAGCCCGCATAGAGAGGGCATGGCACCCTCACGAACCTGTAGCTCCGTCCCATCGGGCTTGCTACCCGACTCGGTCACGATTGCCGAAGCCGCAGTTCTGCTCGGGGTTGGCCGGTCGACGGCCTACCGGGCTATCGAGCCGACGCTCGCCGGCACCTACTCCACCTGGCCGACAGACATCACCTTCGTCGACGGCGACTACGCAGTGCCGCTCCGGCGTTGCTCGACAGGCTCGGACTGACCGGCGCTGTGGCCGCACTGGACCAGAGGTGGGCCGTCGACGAGCCCACCGGGCCGTGGGACCTGCCACTGTCAGAAGTCACGGCGCATAGAGAGGGCATGATCCTCTCTTCGAGCGGCACCGAACCCGCCCATCCCCTGCTGCGCTTGATCGCTGAGCTCCCGGCGACCCTCACCGTCAAGCAGGCGGCAGACGTTGTGGGCATGGATGAGACCGCTGTCTACCGGGCCACGCAGGCCAGGCGGGATGGCGACATCGACGCATGGCCTACAGAGGTTCTCCGCATCGGGAAGAGGCGAATCCTGATCCCGACCATCCCGTTGCTGGAAGCAGTCGGGGATCACCATGACCACGGAGTTGCTCGTCGAGCTCCTCGGCCTGGGTGAACAAGCAGGCGGGCACGTACCAGCCATCGACCGAATCGACCGCCTCGTTCGGTCCGCCTCCTGAGAGCCACATGGCACCCAAGCCATACCGTCGGAAGAACGACCAGTGGGGAGTTGAGGTCGACATCGGCCCCGATCCATCAGCGGCAAGCGACGGCAACGTCGCCTCGGGCCGTTCGCATCAAAACGTGAGGCGGAGCGAGCTGCCGCCAAGGTGCTCGCTGACCGAGCGGCCGGCACCGCCACAGGCTGGCCCAGGCACACCGTCGAGGAATACCTCCTGGACCGGTGGCTCCCGACGAAGCGCAGTCGACGGCTGGAGGACACGACCGTCGACGACTACGAGTACGAGTGCCGCAAGCGGATCATCCCCTACATCGGGCATCACCAGCTCTCCGAGCTGCGAACAGCACACGTCACCGACTACCTCGCTCGCTACTCGCAGGAGATCACCAACCGAGGCAAGCCTCGCAGCCCCGTGAGCGTCGAGAAGACCCACCGCATCCTCAGCGTCGCCCTGAACGATGCCGTTCGCTGGCAACTGATGGCAACCAACGTCGCCGACGGTGCGAAGAAGGATCTGCCACGGCAGGAGCAGGAGGATCGGGAGGACGACTGGTGGCCCCGTTCTGACCTCCTCACATGGCTGGAGGGAATCCGGGAGGACCGCCTCTACGCCTTGTGGATGCTCTACACCACGCAAGGCATCCGGCGAGGAGAAGGTGCCGGTCTCTTGATGCAGGAACTCGACCTGGAGAACAGGACCGCCAACCTGTTCCACAGCCGTGTGCACCTGCGATCCGGACCGAAGACCAAGGACACCGTCAAGAACCAGGCATCGAGGCGGACCCTCCGGCTGGGTGAGCAAACAACCGAAGCGCTCCGGCTTCAACTCGAACGGCGGGAAGAAGAACGACTTGCGTTGGGCGCACGGTGGCACGCCGGAGACCACGTCTTTACGGGCGTGAAGGGCGGACCGATCCGCCCCGACAGGATCACCTCAGAGTTCCGGAGGCTCAACGACGAACTCGGTCTCCCCCGGATCAAGCTCCACAACCTCCGGCACAGCTTCATCACGGCCGCCAGAGATGCGGGTATCGACTCCCGGACCACCGCCGAGATCGTCGGCCATGACGGCGACGAGACGACCAGGCGGATCTACGAGCGTCGGGTCGACCGCCTCCACGTCGAAGCCACCAACCTGCTCGAAGACTATTTCTTCGGCGGTCAAGAGTGAGACTGCCCTAGTCAAAACCGGCGGGCTCGGATGGGAGCTAGAGGGCCATCCTCGGTGTGTCACCGTCTGGTGGTAAAGTTGCGGTCAGATCAGGTGTTGCGAGACCGTGCGTCCGTCGAAAGGAGTGATGCCTATTTGGCAGCGGCCTCTGTGAGGAGTTGCTGAGGCTCGTTCCCTCAGGCGTCTCGGTCATCTGGTACCACAGAGGGTCGGTTCCGAAAGGGACCGGCCCTCTTACTTGTCCACACGCCTTACGTGTGTGTGCGAACCATAGCGATACTACCGAGGTAGCGCAAGGACCCTTGAGCACGTCAAGAAGCCCGGCGGGCTGCCGGGCTGTTCGCTGGATTTCTCCAGCCAGAGTTGGATCTCACCCAACTGTTCCCCCTCTCTACCAGCCGAGTGGGAGAACGACAAGGGATGCCCAAGGTGATGTACCAGGTGGCCGGCGGGCCTCCTTGTCGGTTTCTTGATGCGGGCGAGTGTCCGGAGGAGCTGACAGAGGTAGGACGGTGCCCGAGAAGCCTTAGAAGGTGTGTTGACAAGTCAGGCACTGGAACTGCGAGCGAGCCTTCTTGCTGAAGAGCAGGCCGCCAGCAACTCCGCTCACGACTCGCTCAGAGGTTGAGATGCGGCGGAGGTCCGAGCTGGAGCAAACCGGACAGCGTGGAATGCCTGCGGTCGGCATGGCGGCACTGGGTTGAGCTGGGGGTGAAACGGACCGGGCCGGGCCGGGCGGGGTTCCCTTCTGGACCTGGCCGCCACCAGCTTCGTTCACCTGCTGGCACTGCCAACAGCGGAAGGTCTTGTGGCGCTCCCACGTTGGGGTGGTCTCAGAACAGGTGAGGCAGGTTCTCCAGATACATCCGTCCCATCCCCGAGGTTTTGGACGCCCGTCCGGGCTCAGCGTCGACTTCCCGTCAGGAACCAGCTTCTCCCCATCAGGAACCAACAGCTCGCCGCAGAATCGACATTTCTTCGCCTCGACGAGTATCAGTTCGGCGCACATCGGACACGGATGACGAGGACGATCATCGTTGACGTTCGAGCTCATCGTGTGCCTCCGTGGCTCAGTAGTTGGCTTTGACGTATTCGTAGGCCCGGTCGAAGAGGCCGGGGGTGTTGTGCATCTGGTACTTGCGGAGGGCGTTTCGCAGCTCTCGGCGAACGGCCATGTCGCCCTTGTGGGTTTGGGCCCAGCCGTCGTAGGCGACTTGTTTGACGATGGTGTCGACGTCGTTGACGACTTGGCCGATCATGGCGGGGGCGTCGTCGGGTACGTACTCCCGGAAGATCTGGGTGAGTGCTCCGACGTTGGGGTCGGGGAGCAGGTTGAGCCCTTCGGCACCGTCGGTGTCTTCGGCGTTCTCGGCGACGGTGACGTCATGGGCGAGTTCGAAGAGGCTTCGCATGACGTCGATCGACTCTTCGGCCGAGGCGATCGTGGCTTCCCTGAGCTTGTCCAGTCGTTCGCCGAGGGACTTCCACACCTGGTGGTCTCCGTTGTCACCTTCGAGTCGCTTCTCCAGCCGTTCTGCGATCGAGTCGATGATCTCGTCGGCGGTCTTGTCTTCGACCTCGGTGATGTCGATCTCCAAGCCTTCGTCGATGAGACGTTGGATCGTGGATGCGTCGGCGACGATCACTGACTGGGCGGGCGTGACGTTGATGTCGCTCATGTGGGAGTGAACCAGAGCGAGGGTCTTGGCTCCGAGGCGGTGCCACAGGAGGCTTGCCTGGGTGTCGACGGGGGTGATCGAGGCGTACACCTGGGAGATGAACCGGTACTGCGGGCGTAGCGGACGAAGCCGTTCGTGGGGCCAGGCGACCTCCCAGACGCCTTCGAGAAGCTGGAACTGAGTAGCGAACTTCTCTTGGTCCTTGTCGTCGTTGAACCGGTTCTGAGCATCAAGCAGCGTCTGGGTGGTGACGTTGGCGTGGTCGATGCCGGCAAAGCGCAGCATCGCTACGTCCAGTTCGCCTTCGAACTGGTCGATGAGACCGTCGAGGTCGATCTGGCTCTTCTTCTGATCGGGGTTGGCGGGCGACATCGCCCGAGCGAACCCGGCTCCTAGACCGACGTAGTCGACGACGATCCCGTAGCGCTTGTCTTGTCCGGTGACCGGGTTGCGCCACGTTCGGTTGGTGCGGGTGATCGTCTGGAACAGCGTGTGTTCCTTCAGCGGCTTGTCGAGGTACATGACGCCTTCGATCGGGGCGTCGAACCCGGTACCGAGCTTGGCCGTGACGATCAGGAACTTGAGCGGGTCACCAAAGGTCCGAAATCGCTTGAGCAGCTTCTCATCGTCGGCCTCTGTGCGTTTGAACCTCGTGAGCGATTCGTCGTCGTCTTTGGACCCGGCCGAGGAGATCACGACAGCCGCCTCGTCGCTCGATCCACGGGCGGCGAGTTGTGCGGTCAGTGCGTTGTAGTAGTCCGAGCAGGCGTAGCGGTCATAGACAACGATCTGTGCCTTCATGCCGAGAGGGTCGACGGTTGTGTAGAAGTGCTCGATCAGGTCGGCGGCTAGCTGCCACCCGTTCGGGGTTCGAGAAGAAGGTGGCGGTCTTGGAGACCTTCTTGGCGAGGATCTCGGCTTCGTCGTCGGTGAGGTTTTCCTCGGCGATGAGTTCCTCGACCGCAGCGTCGAGTCCGTCGGAGTCGAGGTGGAACGACACCAGCCTGGGGGCGACGTGGATTGGGACCGTCATACCGTCGGCGATCGACTGGTCTGAGTCGTAGGTGTGCAGCGTCCGCTTCTCGTCGGTTTCGTCGCCGAAGGTCTCGAACGTGTTGCGGTCCAGTTTGGCGATCGGGGTGCCGGTGAAGCCGATCAGGGTGGCGTTCGGCAACGCTGATCGCATGGTCATCCCCAAGTCGCCTTCTTGGGTCCGGTGTGCTTCGTCGACGAGCACGATCACGTTGTCCCGCTGAGTCAGCAAACCTGCACCGGCGAACTTGTGCACCGTGGCAAAGATCAGTCCCCGGCGGTCTGTCGACAAGAGCTTGTGGAGTGCCTTCGCTGTTCCGGGGATGTCCAGGCGGGGCATGGAGGTGGTGCGGAACTGCTCCCAGGTCTGGCGGACGAGCTGCACCCGGTCAGCGACAAGCACGATCGTCGGGTTCGACAACCCCGGGTCACGCAGCATCTTGCCCGCAGCGAACACCATGGCCAGCGTTTTGCCCGAGCCCTGCGTGTGGTAGATCAGCCCCCGCTTCCGCTCGGGGTCCAAAGCCCGCTCCACGATCAGGTTCACCGCCTCGTACTGGGTGTAGCGGGCGATGATCTTGGTGAGGCGGCTGCCGGTGTCGTTCGACTTAGCTGCCTCGAAGAGGGTGAAATCTGCGAGCAGATCGAGCAGGGTCGCTGGCTTCAACATGTCGACCGCAGCCGCCAGCACATCAGCCAGCTTCGGGGTATCGCTCGATTCCCCCCACGGACTCCACCGTTCGACCGGAGCACCGACAGCGGCGTACATGAACTCCTTGCCCTCAGAGGCGAAGCACGCCACGTTCGGCACGAAGAACTCGGGGTGTTCGGGCTGGTAGCTCTCGACGATGTCGTTGGCACCGCCCAGCCATGACTTCTTTACCGACGTCGGAGTCTTCAGTTCACCAACCGCCAACGGGATCCCGTTCACCCACAGCACCAGATCGAAACGCACCTGATCGCCGGCGACCCCGAACGTCACCTCATCCGACACGACGAACCGGTTGTTCGCCAGATCGTCGAAGTCAATGAGCCGCACCGGCACCGAACCGTTCGTGCCGATGTACTCGTGGTCAACGAAGCCCCGCAGCCACGCAGCGAACGTTCGGTTCGCTTCCACCAGCCCGTCGGCTCCGGGCCCCAGGGTGACGGTCCGCAACCTC
>JADJDU010000015.1 GCA_016702505.1 Microthrixaceae bacterium | reverse complement strand
CCCTCGGACCTGTAGCTAGGGCGGTCAGATCCGGGGACAACCGCGAGGCCCTGGAGGCCGTGCGGGACAAGCTCGCTCACGAGATCGACCTAGTGGGCGAGGACGACCGAAAGCGTCTAGCGCCTCTGACTGGCCGTCTGCTCCAAGTGTTGCGGGCACTCGATGGCATCGCCGAGCCGGAGGTGAACCGCAAGGATGAGCTACGCCGTCGCAGAGAGGACCGCCGCGCCGCCGCTGGTGCCGCCTCGGTTCCTGAGCCGCCCAAGCGCAGCGTCAACAGCGGGGCCGGAAGCGGTGGAGTTGGCGATGTCGGCGGGCCTGGTGCTGCTCCCGTGGCAGGAACTGGTTCTCGACGCCGCACTAGCTGAGACCGCCGAAGGGTTCTGCGCTTCGTTTGAGGTTGCGTTGGTGGTTCCTCGCCAGAACGGTAAGGGCGGGGTGCTGGAGGCTGCGGAGCTGTACTGGCTCTTCCTCGATGACGCGGTGGATCTGATCACTCACACGGCGCACCGGTTCGACACGTCGCTGGAGCACTTCACCCGGATTAGGACGCTGGTCGAGACGACGCCGGAGCTGATGGCCGAGGTCAAGGGGATTTACGACAGCAACGGCAAGGAACGGATCGAGCTACGCAACGGAAAGAGGCTCCAGTTCAAGGCCCGCTCGAAGGGTGGTGGTCGTGGCTTCTCGGGGGACCGGGTGGTCCTGGACGAGGCCTACTACATCAACGATCTCGGTTCCCTGCTGCCAACGATGTCGGCCCGTCCTGATCCGCAGCTGTGGTGGACGAGCTCGGCGCCGTTGGAGGTGGCCGAGTCGAATGCTTTGCGGAAGATCATCGCCCGTGGTCGTGCGGGTGAGATCACTTACGCCGAGTGGTCCGTCGATGTCGATGCCTCTGATGTCGATGCTGTTGCTGGGGCGCTAGATGATCGTGGAGCGTGGTTGAGGGGGAACCCGTCGCTCGGGTCGCTGATCACTGAGGAGTTCATTGGGACGGTGGAGCGGGCGAATCTGACCGATGCCGAGTTCGCCCGTGAGCGGCTCGGGATCTTCCCTGACCCTGACAACGGGTTGGGCCCTCAGTGGTCTGTGATCGCTGAGGCTGATTGGTCGTCGTGTCGCAGCGGGGAGTCGGGGCGTCGTGCTGAGCGGCCTGGGTGGCTGGTCGGTGGTGTGGATCTTGCGGTGGAGGTGCGGCCGGATCGGTCATCGTCGTCTGTGGCGGTGGCTGGGGAGTGCCGTGAGGGTGGTATCGGGGTCGATGTGGTGGCGACTGGCGCCGGCACCGGCTGGGTGGTGGCCGAGGTGGCCGCATTGGTGGCCGATGGGGCAGTGCGCCGGGTGGTGATTGATGAGGCGGGTCCAGCGGCCGCGCTGATCGGTGATCTGGAGGCTGCTGGGGTCACGGTGACGCGGGTCGCGTTTGCCGCCCTGAAGCTGGCTACGGCGGGGTTCTTTGATGCGGTGGTGGATGAGGAAGTGGTGCACCGTGACCGGCCGGAGTTGTCGTCGGCGGTGTCGTGGGCGGAGAAGCGCAAGGCGGGGGATGCCCTGCTGATTGATCGTCGTGGGGACCATGACATGTCGCCGCTGGTGGCTGTGGTGTTGGCCCATCACGCTGCTGTGTCGATGCCTGCTGTTGATGTGTCGATGAGCGTCTACTGAGGGGAGAGGAGCCGATGGTGCACGTGTTGCTCGAGTTGTTCGGTCTCGCCCTTGTGGTGGTCGGTGTGTCGATGTGGTCGGTGCCGTTGGCTTTGGTGGTGGCCGGGGTGGCTTTGGTCGCCGCGGTTGAGGTGCGGGCATGAGCTTGTTCCGCCCTGAGCGTCGTTCTGTGGGGTCGTTGGCTGAGGTGCTGGCGGCTGAGCGTGTCCGTCGGTCTGGTGGCGGTCATGGTGCCGTGTCGGATGTGGACCAGGCGCTCCGGTTGGGTGCGGTGTGGTCGTGTATGGATCTGATCTCTCGGTTGTCGGCGTTGCCGGTGAAGCAGTACCGCCGGGCGGCTGGTGTGCCGGTGGAGGTTGAGCGGCCGTCCCCGCTGCTGTCGGCTCCGTGGTTGCACATGCATGCGATCGGGTGGCGTCGTCAGGTGCTGATGTCGTGGTTGACGGCCGGGAACGTGTTCGGTCTGGTGGCGGCTCGTGACCGGCTGGGGTATCCGGTGCAGATGGAGATCTTGTCTCCGTCGAGGATGTCGGCTCGGCCGGTTGGTGTCGGGTCGGTGCAGTGGTTGCTTGATGGCCGTCCGGTCGGTGATGACTTGGTGCATTGGCCTGCGTTCACTGTTCCGGGGTCGCCTATCGGGTTGTCCCCGCTGCAGTACGCGGCGTCGATGACGGGCTTGGGGTTGTCGGCTGGCGAGTTCGGTCGCCGGTGGTTCAGCGATGGCGCTCACCCTTCGGCGGTGCTGTCGACAGACCAGCCGGTAACCCAGGATCAGGCGGCGACGATCAAGGAGCGGTTTAGGGCTGCGGTGTCTGGTCGTGAGCCGGTGGTGCTCGGGTTGGGTGTCACCTATGAGGCGATCCAGGTGAGCCCGGAGGAGTCTCAGTTTCTGGAGACGATCAAGGCGAACAAGGCCGACATCGCCGGGTTCTTCCTGGTGCCGCCGGAGATGATCGGTGGCGAGTCCGGTAACAGTCAGACGTACGCGAACGTCGAGCAGCGGTCGCTGAACTACCTCACCTATAACGCGGGTTGGTGGGTGACTCTGATGGAGGAGTTCGTGTCCTCGATGGTGCCCCCGTCGGAATACGTGAAGGTCAACACCGGGGCGCTGGTGAAGGTGGACGTGAAGACGCAGGCGGAGGTGGAGACGTTGCGCATCCGTGGCGGTTGGGGGACGCCGGATGAGGCGCGGGAGCACGAGGATCGCCCGCCGTTGCCTGGCGGTGTCGGTGCCCAGACGGTGGCGCTGAACGGACCTGGAGGGTCAGATGTCTGAGTTGTTGCCTGATGTGGTCGCTGCCCGTCTGGGTGGTGACATGTCGTCTCTGTCGGTGGTGCAGCGTGGCCGCACTGTGGAGGCCCGGCGGTTCGCTGTGCCCGAGGTGCGAGCGGATGAGGACGGCGGCGTGTCGATGTCGGGGTACGCCACGGTGTACGGGTTCCCTTATGACGTGGCTGGTGGCCCGGAGCGTGGCGGCTGGTCTGAGGTGATCGTTGAGGGTGCTTGCGCTAAGTCGGTGGTCGAGCGTGACGACGTGCGTCTCCTGGTGAACCATGAGGGCCTACCTCTGGCACGCACGGCCGCTAAGACGCTGACGCTGGCGTCCGACGCTGTGGGCCTGCGGTGTGATGCCTCGCTTGACCGTTCGTCTCCGCTGGTGGCGTCGGTGCTGTCCGCGATGGAGCGAGGCGATCTCGATGAGATGTCCTTCGCTTTCCGTGTGATCCGTCAGGAGTGGGATGCGGACTACCTCGAGCGGCGCATCACCGAGGTCCAACTGTTCGATGTTTCGCTGGTGACCTACCCGGCGAATCCTGCGACCGTCGCCCAGGTGCGCGACGACGTGCCAGCGCCGTCGGTGCGCGGTCTTGATCTGCGGATGGCTTTGGCTGTCCGCGCCCGGCTGTCTATCTAGGCAGTCACTCCCGGCCCACGCCGGGCTGCACGCCGAACTGCACGCCGGACCCCTCTAGGGGCACCACCTGCGGTCCACCTGCGGTCCACCTGAGCCACGACTCACCCGCGCCGCCCGGCACGGGTGCCAACCAACGTGACCCATGGAGGTCCTGTCATGACCCTGCTCGAACAGATCCGAGCTTCTATCCGTGAGTGCCTCGACACTCGCGCCGGCCACATGGCCGTCATCGATTCGGTGATCGCTGCGGCCGAGGCCCGAGACGATTCAGCACTCAGCGATGCCGAGACCGCACAGTTCAACGAGGCCCGTTCCGCCGTCGCTGCCGCTGATGCCGATCTCGCCCAGCTTCAGGAGCGTGAGGCCGAGCTCGTTGCGCTCGAAGAGGCCCGTGCTGCTGCTGACGCTGTGGCTGCCCGCTTCCCTGCCCCTAACGGGTCCCCTGAGATCCGTGTCGGCGCTGAGCCTGTCGTGTACCGCGACGGTGGTGAGCACTCGTTCCTTCAGGATGCCTACCGCTCCGAGTTCGGTGGCGACTGGCAGGCCCGTGAGCGGCTGGAGCGTCATCAGCGGATGGCGCTGGAGACCCGCGATGTCGGCACCGGTGCGTTCGGTGCGTTGGTTCCACCGCAGTACCTGGTGGACATGTTCGCTCCGATCGCTCGGGCTGGTCGCCCGATCGCCAACTCGGTGCGTCGGCTCCCGCTGCCTGCTGGTGGGATGACCTTCAACGTCCCGCGTGGCACCACCGGCACCACCACCGCCGTCCAGGCGGCCGAGAACGACGCCGTGTCGGAAACCAACTTCGATGAGACCACCCTGGCCGTGTCTCTCCAGACCATTGCCGGTCAGCAGGACGTTTCCCGTCAGGCGTTGGAGCGTGGGGTCGGCATCGATCTGGTGGTGTTCGGTGACCTCGCTTCGCACTATGCGACCGTGCTGGACACTTCGGTGTACACCGCCATCACCGGCACTGCCGGGATCGAGGCCGTGACCTACACCGACGCGTCCCCCACCGTGGCCGAGTTCTTCCCGAAGCTGGCTGACGCTGTGCAGCGGGTGAACTCGAACCGGTTCATGCCTGCCACCGCGATCTTCATGCACCCCCGCCGGTGGGGCTGGCTGACCGCTGCCGTGGACACCACCAACCGTCCCCTCATCGGCTTGAACGCCCCCTCCAACGCTGTTGGTGTGGGTGTTGCCGCCGAGTACGGGCAGGTCGTCGGGTCGCTGTTCGGTCTGCCCGTCGTCACCGACGCCAACATGGCCACCGACCTCGGTGCCGGCACCAATGAGGACCTGGTGATCGTGGCGAAGGCTGACGACATCCTCCTGTGGGAGGACGGCGACGGTGCCCCCCGTGAGCTGCGTTTCGAGCAGACCAACGGCGGCAACCTGACCGTGAAGCTCGTTGCTTACGGCTACTCGGCCACCACGGCCGGGCGTTACCCGAAGGCCATCGCCACTGTCGGTGGCACCGGTCTGGTTACGCCGACCTTCTAGGTCGGTTGGTGTGGGCCTGGGTTGGTGGCTGATGCCTCCCCCCAGGCCCACACCTCCCACCATGTTCGCTTCGTTGGAGGTGTGTTGTGTCCGATTCGTATGTTGCGGCTCTGCTGGTGGAGCGTGATGGGTATGTGTTGCGTGGTCTGTCTGGCCGTGTGGCCGAGGTGGATGCGGAGCTAGCCCGGTTCGGTGTGCGTGCCGGGGTTGTCGGCTCCCGTGAGGCCGCTGTGGATGCCCTAGAGGTGGAGCAGGCCGTCGAGGCTGCGCCCGTGAAGCGGACCCGTAGGGGCTGAGCGTGGCGTACCTGACCGCTGCTGAGGCCCGTGAGCGTCGGATGGCGTTGCTGTCCGGTGTTGCTGACGCCGAGATCGACCGGCTGGTGTCGGAGTTCGAGGCGTTGGCGGAGCGGTTCGTCGGGGTGCCGATGGTGCCTCGGGCCTCGGTGACACGGGTCAACGTTCCGTCCCCCGTGGTGTCGTTGGCGGTGGATGGGCCGGTGAGGTCCGTTACGTCGGTGGCGGTCGACGGGGTGGCGGTGTCTGGCACCCACAAGTTCTCGGGGTCGGTGGTGTATCCGTCGGTGGCCGTTGGGCCTGGGGTGGTCACGGTGTCGGTCCAGGTCGGTCTGGATGCCCCGCCTGAGGAGGTGCTGCACGCGTGCGCCGAGTACGTCGGGCGTGTCGTGGCGGCGTCGGGGTCCGGTACGTCTCGGGACGTGTTGGCTCAGAGCTTCGACGGCGGCACTACGAGGTATTCGACCCCGGACTGGTCTGCTGGTCGCCCCACTGGGTTCTTGGAGGTTGACCGGCTGCTGGTTGGGGTGCGTGCCCGGTATTGGCTGCCGGGGGTGGCGTGATGGCGGAGACGACGGTGTGGTGGTCTGCCGTGGAGCGGCTGGTGTCGCTGTTGCGGGTCCATCCGTCGCTGATTGGCAGCGTGGATGTTCACACTGGTTGGCCGGGGATCTGCACCGCAAGCCTGAAATGGTGTTCGTGGATGAACTGTCGTCCACCGAGGACCGGCCGGTGATGAAGTCGGGGCGACAGGTGCGCGATGAGTCGTTCCGGCTGCCGCTGATCGTGGTCATAACAGGGCGGGGTGATCTGGATTCAACGATGTGCCGCACGTCGGCCGTCGTGGCGGCGATCCAGGACGTTCTGGCCGATGAACCGGCCCTATCGGATTTGGATGGGGTGCTGTTCACGTGGGTGGCGGAGAAGTCGATGTCGTGCGGTCAGACCCCTGAGGGTCCGATCGGGACGGCGCGTGTGGTGGTCGACGTGACCGCCCGTCTCAACTGAGAGAGGAGCCTTCGATGAAGGTCCGTTACACCGGCGAGGCCGGGTACATCTTTGCGCCTGAGGGCGTGCCGCCGTTCGTCCCTGAGCCTGGGGACGTGTTCGACCTTGACGATGCCGTGGTGGCGTCGCTGGGTGGCTCGTTCGAGCCGGTGGAGCCTGCGAAGGCCCCGGCGAAGAAGTCGGCCAGTGAGGCCGATGATCCGTCGCTAGCGCCCGCTGGTGACTCCGACCCGACCGGCCTGGAGGGCTGATAGATGGGCATCCAAGACAACTTCTGGACGATCGGCGAGGAGACCGTGGAGTGGGGGACCAAGGCCACCACTTTGACCCGCGGCGTCGAGAACCAGACCGATGACGCTACCCCGAACGTCGAGTTTCTCCAGTCTCGGGGGATGCGTCCGGCGACGGTGGCGACCCCGACGGGCCGCTCCGTGGCTGTGCCCCGTGGTGGTCAGCATGTGCTGACCCTGGACCTGATGGCGAAGTCGTTGGGGCTGGTGTTCGCTTCGGTGGCGTCGACTGTGGCGACCACCACGCCGGGTGGCGCGACTCTGACCAGGCTCCACACGTTCACCCCGACCACGACCGGTCCCGCGAAGTCGTTCACGATCCATGCTGGCCGCGCTGATGTGGGCGGCACGGTGAACCATCACGACTACCTCGGGTGCATGGCCGAGTCGCTGAACCTCGCCCTGACGGCGAAGGGCCTGCCGGTGGTCAAGTCGACGTTTGCCTACAAGACGCTCGACACTGCGGCGGCGTCGGTCACCCCGTCCTACCCCACTTCGTCGCATGTCTACCGTGACATCGACTGTGTGGTGTCGATCGACGGCAACTCTGAGTGCCTGCGGTCTGCTGACTTCACGATCCCGACCGGGCTCGACATGGAGCGGTGGCGGATCTGTGCGGGTGGCCGTGAGAAGCCGGTGCTGAATACCCGTGTGGAGCCGACTGGCACGCTGTCGCTGGATTACGACTCCGATTCGTGGCAGGACGCTTGGCTTGCTGGCACCGAGCTGGAGGATCTGATCATCACCTTCACCGGTCCCGAGATCGAGACTGGGTTCGACTTCTTTTTTCGGGCGACGTTCCCGCTGATCCAGCTCACCGGGTCGTCCCCGAAGGTTGGTCTCGATGTGACGCCCGAGCAGCCGTTGCCGTTCCGTGTGCTGGATAACGGCACCGATCCGGCGTGGACGTTGGAGTACCAGACCACCGACACCGCCTACTGAGCCGTGTCGGCGCTGCTGTACATGGAGGCCGATGGTTTGGCCGAGTTGATCGCCGGCTTGAAGGCGTCGTCTCAGGGGCTGGGCCGGGAGCAGCGCAAGGCGAATAAGAGGGTTGCTGAGCAGGCGTCGGAGTGGGCTCGTTCTGGTGCCCGCTCCGGCACCCGCCAGCAGGTCCTGGCTGCGGGTGCGATCAAGGCCCGTGGCACTCAGTCGACGGCCCGTCTGGCGATCTCTGGTGGCCCTGGTTATGCCAAGGCTGCGTTCTGGGGCATGTCTCGCCGGACCGGTTGGTATGCGGCTGAGCGGTACCGCGATTCACAGGCAAGGCAGGCCCCGCCCTGGGTGGGGAACTCGTGGACGGCTGGCGTGGCCGGCCAGGGGCCGCATGTGATCAACGATGCGATCGCTGCCCATGTCGATGAGGTCGAGGCCCTGTATGCGGCCGGTTACGAGTCCGCTCTGAAGGCGGCTTTCCCTGGGGGGTTCGAGTGAGTCAGATCACGGTGACGGTCGACGGGTCCGAGCAGGTCGTGGACCTGGCGAAGGTCACGGGGCTGGATGCGATGCAGTTCCGCATGGAGACGGGGCAGGACCTCGATCTTGCGGTGTTGGGGATCTTGGAGCGGGGCGAGGCGGTGCTGCTTGCTGATCTGGCGGTGGTCCACTGGTTGTGGGTCCGTCAGTCGGTGGATGCGTTGGCGTCGTTCGCTTTGGTGGCGTCGTCGCTGACGCTGTTCCCTGCCGTGCAGCCTGAGGCCGTGGAGGTCTGAGGGGGTGGCGGGGCGCGCTCTCACGATCGACATAACGACGAGGGACCAGCAGACGCTGGCGGCGCTGAAGCGCGTCCAGAAGGAGTTGTCGGCTGTCGACAAGGCGGTGGACAAGACCGCCAAGGAGAGCGACAAGCTCGGTAAGTCGGCCGATGATTACGCGGCGAAACTGAGCAACGCCCGTCAGGTTGCGGGTGGGATCGTGTTGGGCGGCACGGTGGCGGTGTTGGGTGCGTCGACCAAAGCCGCTGGCGAGCTGGCGGAGGCGCAAGCCAAAACGAACGCCGTATTCGGGGAGTCGGTGGGGATCATCAATCAGTTTGCTGAGGGCGCGACCGAGGCGCTCGCCCTGTCGAAGCGTGAGGCGCTGGAGTCCGCATCCACCTTCGGAAACCTGTTCACCCAGATGGGCGTCGGGGCCGCCAAGTCGGCGCAGATGTCTAAGTCGATGATCACCCTTGCTGGTGACTTCGCGGCCTTCCACAACGCGAATCCGGTGGACGTGATCGAGGCGCAGACGGCTGCGTTCCGTGGCGAGTACGACGCCTTGCAGAAGTTTGTTCCGACGATCAACGCGGCGGCAGTGGAGCAGCAGGCGTTGGCCGAGACGGGCAAGTCGTCGGCCCGTGAGTTGACCGCCCAGGAGAAGGCGTTGGCGACCTATTCGCTGATGCTGGCCGGCGCGGGTAAGGCGTCGGGGGCGGCGGCTCGGGAGGCTGACGGGTTGGCGATGTCGTCCAAGAGGGCGAAGGCCGAGCTAGAGAACAGTGCGGCTTCCATTGGCACGTCGCTGGTGCCTGCTGCCGCTACGGCCGCTAAGGGGATAGCGGGTCTGGCGAGTGCGTTTGGTGCGCTGCCTGCTCCGATGCAGACCGGGGTGGTCGGCATAGGGGGCTGGTGGTGGGTCTCGGGTTGTTGGGGCCGAAGGTCGCTGAGGGTGTCGGCCTGTTGCGGTCTGGTGTTGGTGCTGTCCGTGCGTACGGGTCGGAGACGGCGACGACGGCGCAGAAGATGACGGGCGCTGGTGTCGCCGCTGGTGCGCTGGCTGGTGCGCTGGTGGCTGGTGCTGCTGCGTGGAATCAGTGGGGTGCTGCTGGCCGCGGTGCGGCGAATCAGTGGGCTGACCAGTTCGATCAGGCGAACGGTCGCACGGTTGCGGGCCTGCGCCAGACGGCCGCTGAGACCAGGGCGTGGGGTGATGCGATCAAGGAGGCTGGGGGTCGTTCGCTGGCCTGCCTGACCCTGGCGACCTGTTCGACATCGACGCTGACCGCGAGACGGCCGAGGCGAAGAAGGCGGCTAAGGGTCGGGCCAAGGCGTACGAGGATGCCGCCGATCGGATAGAGGAGGCCGCTAAGCGGTCTGGTATGTCGGTGGCGGACGCTGAGAAGGCGCTGGCGGCGACTGGTGTCGACCCGACGATCATGTCGGTGGACAAGCTGACGGGTGCATTAGAGGACTACCAGTCCTCGGGTGCGGGGGCCGCTGAGGCTTCGGCTGCGTTGGCCCGTGATCTGGCGGCAGAGGAGGCAGCGGCTGACGCTGCACGGTCCGCCGTCGATGGTCTGCGGTCCGCTGAGGAGGGCGTGGAGTCTGCTCGGGCTGGGGTGGCTGACGCTCAGGATCGGGTGGCTGACGCTGAGCGTGGCGTGTCCGAGGCCCGTAAGGGCGTGGCTGACGCTGCCCGTGGTGTCGCTGACGCCGAGAAAGGTCTGGCTGACGCCAGGCAGGGGGCGGTAGAGGCCGCTGAGGATCTTGCGGATGCACAGCGTGATCTTCAGTTCGGGACGAAGGAGCTGGGGGCCGCCCACAAGGGAGTCGTTGACGCTGAGAAGGATCTGGCGTCGGCGCAGCGCGACAGCAAGGCCGCTCAGGAGGATTTGACCGAGGCGCGTGAGCGTGCCGCTGAGGTCCTGGAGGATCTGGCGGTCTCGGCTAAGGGTGCGGTCCTCGATGAGCGGGAGGCGATCCTCGACCTCAAGGACGCCCGTGAGGCTCTGGCCGCGGGTCCTGACATTGACGAGGCAAAGCCTGGTGAGTCCGCCGATGCTGTGGCCGAGCGGGAGCGGCGCAACGCTGAGGCCCGCAAGGAATGGGCTGAGGATCGCGAGCGTCTCCAGATCCGGGTGGAGCGGGCTGAGATGCGCCTGGCCGAGGCCCAGGAGCGCAACGGTGAGGCGGCCGACGAGCTGGCTGAGGCTCAGGCCCGCGGGATTGAGCAGTCCGAGGAGGTCACCGCGGCGAAGGATGCGATCGCCGCGGCTGCTGATGCTGAGCGCACGGCAGAGGAGGCGCTAGCGGAGGCGAAGGCCCGTGTGGTCGAGGTCCAGGAGGCCCTAGCCCAGCGGGTCGTGGATGCTCAGGCCCGTGTGGTCGAGGCGAACGACCGGGTGACCGAGGCCGCTGGTCGGGTCCGTGACGCCCAAGACCAGGTGGCCGCCGCTCAACAGCGGGTCGTGGACCAGCAAGCGGCGGTGGTCGAGTCGAGGGCAGCGGTCGAGGGTGCTGAGCGCAAGGTCACCGATGCGCTTGTGGCGCAGGCGATAGCACAGGCCGAGCTGGACGGTGCGCTAGCGAACTCCAAGGGCGCTTTGGATGGGCAGATCGTCAAGCTCCTGGAGTTGGCGGGTCAGATGGAGCCGGGGTCGCCGGTGCGCCAGCGACTCTTGGAGATGGCCGAGCAGCTCAACTCTCTGACGGCCCGCCCGTGGACGATCGAGCTACAGACCCGTCTCCAGGCGGTGGACGCGATCAACCGGGCGATGGAGATCGCCTTGTCTGGGACTGATGAGGCGAACCGTGGTGGTCGTGCGATCGGTGGCCGTGTCGGAGCGGGCCGGGTGTATCCGGTGGGCGAGAACGGCCCGGAGATTCTGCGGCTAGATCCTGGCGAGTCGGGTCGTGTGTTCACGCCTGAGCAGTGGGCGGTGGATCAGCGCAAGCAGGCGGCGTTCAACGAGCGTGACCGGCGGGGCCAAGCGAAGTTGGCGGCCGGACCGCGGACCCTGAACGTGACGGTGAATGAGGCGGCTACCCCGTGGGCGACAGTCGATCTGATCGGCTCCGAGTTTGACCGTTTGATGAGGGTGGGGGTGTCTCACTGATGGCGTCTCCACTGACAGGCGTGTACCAGTTCGGGGTTGGGTCGCTGGTGTGCGGTGACGGCACAGCGAACCCTGAGGTGTCGTTGGTGAAGGTCAATGGGCTTGGCCCGTCTGTGTCGTCTCAGACGGCCCAACGCTCGATGAGCGGTGGTGTTGCGGTGGGTCGCGATGTTGCTGCCCCGTTGGATATCAGTCTCGACGTGGAGATTTGGACGCCGGGTGATGATGAGGCGGCGGGTGACTGGTGGGTGGCGTTAGCGGCCGAGTTCGATGCGATGGCTACAGGCCTCGGGTCGTTGTGGTTGTGGCTGCCGGGGATTGGCCACCGCGAGATCGTGGGCCGTCCGATGGGCACGTCCGATGACGGGCTGTCGTCGTTGCCTTACGGCTACGTGGAGATGTCGCTCCGCTGGTTGGGGACGACGGGTGAGATGACGGTGGTGGTCTGATGGCGCTGGTCGTGTCGTGGTATCGGTCCGGGCTGGAGACCCTCACCCCGTCGGGGTGGGATGCCCGCGTCGATGACAAGGTGCTCGCCATCGAGCACGGGATGGGCTGGTCGTTCGACGCCACCGACACGACCTTGACCGACCTGGCCCTTGGTGGCTGCGAGCTGACGGCGGTCGGGTACAGCCGGGCGTCGCTGGTGACGGGTGCCCCGGTGTTCTCGTCGGGCCGCTGGACCCTGCCGCTGTCGGCTGTCGTGTGGGCGTCGTGTGGCACCGCCGAGCAGGTCGCCGCGTTCGTCGGGTACGAGGCCGGTGTCGATGACGCCACGTCCGTGCCGCTGTGGGTGCTGTATGACTCGGGCGGCGCTGCGATCGTGACCCTCGACGGCACCGACCTAACCCTGTCGATGGATCTCGGTGTGACATGACCGTCACGGTCACCGCCCCAGCGGGCAACATCACCCACGGCACCCGTGGCGCGGTCTCTACCGAGATGGCATCGGCGGACCTTGAGGTGTGGATCACCTACGCGGGGTCATCGGGGCGTGTCGCACAGATCCCGTCCGATCAGATCGTGTCATGCCAGTGGTCCGAGAAGATGGACGCGATCGGGTCGTCATCCGCGACCGTCGTCATCGACCATCACGCCACCTACCCCGATGATTCGTTCGTCGCCGATGACCTGTTGCGGGTCGAGCGTGAGATCCAGATCTCCTACGCCGGGCGGGTGATGCACTGGGGTCCGATCGTGTCGGTGTCCCGGTCAATCGCCGGGCCGACGCTGACCGTCGAGGTCGCCGGCCCCGAGTACTGGCTTGATGCCCGGCTGATCGACGGCGACGAAACAGTGTGGGGGCGTGAGCAGATCCGTGGTACCCGCGAGTGGTCACCGTTCCTCGACGTGACGTCGACGGCGTTCACCGCTGGGGGCCAATTCTCCTACCGGACATCCGATTGGCGGTTCACCGCCGAGGTGTGGATCAAGGCTGGGGTCCCTGACGATCACGTCATCCTCTCAGCGCTGGCGAACCCGTCCGCTGCTGACCCACAACAAGGGTCGATGGTGTTCGCCGGGGACCTGGCGCGTGGCCGGTGGGTGACGGCTGTGATCCACACGACGTTCACTTCCGCGTACGGGGCTGGTGGTGCGCCTAGGTCGTGGTTCATGTCTGTCGGGGGGGAGGGCGGCGCAGCCGAGGACGTGGTGGTCCGCAAGGTGTCCGCCCAGATCTCGCCCACCTCTGTCGGCCAGGATGACACTGAGGTCGAGGTCGAGGAGATCCCGGTCCGTGACATGTGGATGGAAGCGTTCGCCCGTGTCGCCGACCTTGGTGTGTCGGCGTGGATCGACGGGTCGATCGACGGGGTAATGGAAGCATCGTGGCGGCGTCCCGATGTGCAGGTCATCGAGGTGGCCCGCATGGTGGTCGAGTCCGGGTACGGCGAATGCGATTTCGCGTTGACGGAGACGGTGCGGGTCGGGCGTTGCTGGGTTACCCGCGGGTTCGCCCATGACCCCGGCGACCTGACGTTGACCGCTGAGGGCACGAATCCGCCTGTGGTGTCGTGGGGGGCATGGACCTCGGGCCTCACTCACCCGGTAACGGAGTGGGTGGTCGCCAACGACGAGGGCTTCACGGGCTCCTACCACGATGTGACGCTGTTCGGTGGGCTGGTCCTCCAGTCCTACTCCGCCGCCCCCCACCGGCACGTCCGCCGACGACCTGGAGAACCGGGCGATCTACGCGGCGGCGCAGGCGTCGTCGTCGCTGTCCGAGTCGCTGTCTGCACAGATCCGTATGGACCTGGTGGCGACGCTGTGGGTTGGGGACCGGGTGCGGGTCGAGATTGACGATGGCCCGTCTCAGATCGCCGCCACATGGCGGGTCGTGTCCAAGACCGTTGATCCTGCGGCCGCGGCGTTCAGTATCGAGCTATCCCCGTGGATGGGGGCGTGATGGCCGGGTCGATCGTCTCTGAGATCGCCGAGGTGAAGCGCCGTGTCCTCACGTTGGAGCGTCGGCTGCGAGATCTGCGGCTCGTCAAGTACCTGCACCAGTTGCTCGACGTGGATATCACCTATGACGGGGCCGGGGAGGTCGAGGACAACGATGTCCTCACCTATGACGCGACCGCTAAGAGGTGGGTGGCTGCGGCTGGTGGCACGGGTGGGGCGTATTCGACGGCGTGCATCAAGGGGGATACGTCGCCGTCCTCGGAGATGCAGTGGGCGTTGGCGTCGTCACCGGGGCTGCTGATGACCGACAACGGATCTGGTGACGGTTTGGTGGTTTCGGCTGCTGGGATCTATTCGGTGGAGGTGACCGCCGATTCGTCGGACGTGTTCGATTTGCGGGTCAGTGGGCCTAACTGGCAGTGGGATGGTGAGGACCCTCCGGCGTGCCGTTATCAGTCTGTGATCTATGAGCAGTCGGCTGATGGCGACTCTTCGCGTGGCGGGTCCGGTGCGATCCAGATGGCGCTACACGAGGGAGCCGGTATCACCCTTCAGATCGTTGATGCCGCAGACACCGTCTATTGGTCGCTGTCGGCGCATCTGGTCTGTGTCGCTGACGTGGTGTCCGGTGACTGCGATGCCTGACCGTGCATCCCGACGGGGGATGCCAGAACGTGAGAGGACAGGGGTATGACGTGTGCTGGTGCTAGCTCGACGGTGACCCGCACCCGAGGGGACGACTGGACGGTGGTGGGGACGCTCGGCGGGTCCGGTGACATCACCGGTGTCACGGTCACGTCCCAGATCCGCACTCATGTCGAGTCTTCGACGGTGGTGGCGTCCTGGACGGCGACGGTCACGGACGGTCCGGGGCGTGAGGTGACGCTCACGTTGTCGGACACGTTGACCGCTGCGATCACCCCTGGCCGGTACGTCTATGACGTGCAGGTCGTGGCGGGCGGCGTGACCACCACCTATGGCGCTGGTGCGGTGCTGATTGTCCAAGGGGATGTGACCCGATGACCGACGTGACCTGGAACCCTGCCGGCGACGATGACACGTCGTTTGGCCCTCTGACCGCCCACAACGTGCTGGGCGGCCGCACCGCTGCCGACGCACACCCGGCTACGGCTGTCTCCTACGACCACACCGTGTCGGGTCTGGCCGGTGACACAGTGCAGGAAGCGATAGACGAGCTCGCCACTTCCGGTGGTGCGGTTGCGTCGGTGAATGGTGAGACCGGTGTTGTGGTGCTCGACGCCGGTGACGTGGGCGCGGTGCCGACGGCCCGAACGATCACGGCTGGGACCGGGCTGACTGGCGGCGGGGACCTGTCGGCGGATCGGACGCTGACCGTCACCTACGGCACCACGGCGGGCACGGCGGCTGCGGGTGACGACGCCCGGCTCTCTGACGCTCGCACCCCGACGGCGCACGAAGCCTCCCATCATCACGACGGTTCTGATCCACTCGATGCTGGTGATGTGGGCGCTGTGCCCGTCGAATCGGTGGGCCTGCTGCCCGGTGAGACGAACCGTGGCATGTGGGATGTCGCCGCCACCTACGCCGTGGGCGATGTCGTGTTCGAGACGGGCTCGGTCCTGTACGTCGCTACGGCCCCGTCGACCGGTGCCCAGCCGTCGCTCACCCCCGGCTCGTGGGATGTGCTGGACCCGACGGGGCGGCACGTCCGCCTCGGCCCCGGCTCGTCGGCCATAGGCGACGGGTCCACCGCGATCGGCCCCGGCTCGTCGGCCACAGGCGACGTGTCCACCGCGATCGGCTACGGCTCGTCGGCCATAGGCGACATGTCCACCGCGATCGGCATCATGACGTCGGCCACAAGCGACGGGTCCACCGCGATCGGCCTCATGACGTCGGCCACAAGCATCGGGTCCACCGCGATCGGCCTCATGACGTCGGCCACAGGCGACGGGTCCACCGCGATCGGCTACGGCTCGTCGGCCACAGGCGACGGCGACATCAACATTGGCGACGTGTTCAGGGGTCGCGTCGACGACCCGCTCGGCGCACGCACCCCCGACGCTGCGTCCATCACCACTGGGTTCGTCGACCTCCCCGAAACCGCTGCCGTCACCAACCCCGCTGCCGACCACCAGCGGCTCGTGGCCCGTACCGACGGCCTCTACGTCCGCGACGAGACCGGCGCCGAGGTCGGGCCGTTGGGGGCTGGTGGTGCAGTTGAGCCCGGAATGGTGCCGCCAGTTTCGCCGTCCGCCTACGACCAAGAGTATTGGGACATGGCCGACGGGTCCCCCGTGGTGGGGACGTGGCACAACCAAGGAACGTCCACCGCAGCGATCAGCGACGGTCGCCTCCTGATGACATGCCAGGCTGCAGCGTCCGGGTACAACCAGCGGGCGCTGCTCACTACGCTGCCCAGTTTCACGTCCGTCACTACCCGCATCACCGTGGGCGGCGAACTCACCAATCACTCCAGCGCTGGGTTGGTGCTGTACAACAGCGGCACCGGACGCCTCCTGCAATGGCTGGTACACATCCACGGCCCAGGCAAGGACCTGGAGCTGCACAGGGCCAACTCGTTCACGTCGTTCGATTCAGCAACGACGACCACGGGCGTGTCGGTGGGTGTGGGGCACGTGTACCTCAAGATCACTAATGACGGCGTGAATCTGCGCCGCTGGGTCAGCGATGACGGTGACCGATGGATCATGGTTGGATCGGTGACGTTGGCGTCGTGGATCGGCAGCGTGACCGGGGCTGGCGTCGTGGTCGGGCAGGAACACGCAGGGATCGCCGTCACCGCATCGTTCGACTTCCTGAGATTCACATGACCACGGATTGATTGGCACCATGGACCACGACGGCACCATCAAACGTCTACGCCAACGGCTCGACGCAAACCGGGACTACCTCGCCCTCGCCACCCCGACCGCTGCACAACAGCGGGCACAGGTCGCACGGCTCACCCGCGAGAACAACGCCCTCATCCGACTGGTGCTCGACCTGCTCGACACCGACGACACAGGAGACTGACCATGCCCTTCACCCGCAACGCCTTGATCCGTGCGATCCGCACCGCCGCCCAGACCGCCATCGGTGCCATCGGTGCCGCCACCCTCGTCGCCCAGGTCGATTGGCCGCTCGTCGCATCCACTGTTGTGCTCGCCACGATCCTCAGCCTGCTCACCTCGCTGACCGGGCTACCCGAGGACGCGGAGCGGTGACCACCTGGCTCGACGGGTGGAATCGCATCGAGGGCAACGACTCCGGGTCGTGGGCCAGCGGACCAACCCGCCCCAAACTGCTGCTGCACACCACCGAAGGAAGCTCCATCGCTGGTGCCGTAGGTGCGTACAAGGCCAACAACTCGTGGCCTCACGTCACCGTTGACCCGATCCGCAAGACCAGAGTGCAGCACGTCCCGCTCACCAAACCGGCACGGGCGCTGCGCAACTCCGCCGTGCCGGGCGAAACGAACCGGGCACCGACCGTCATCCAGGTCGAGATCGTCGGCCGGGCCGCAGAATCACACGACTGGTCCGAGGCTGCGCTCGTCTGGCTCGGCCGCGAGGTCGTTGGCCCGCTGTGCACTGCCGCCTCAATCCCGCTAGTGGCCCCGAGGGAGTTCCTCGGCACCAAGGCCGGGCACACACTCGCCAGCGTCACCGCCAAGCAGCGTCTCACCGCCGCCCAATGGCGCGACCTGTCCGGCATCCTCGGCCACCAGCACGCCCCAGAGAACACGCACTGGGACCCTGGCGCTCAACATCGGGCGCATCATCCAGGCCGCCAAAGGCTACGGCCCGCTCTACCCCAGCACCCCCACCGGACCATCCACCGAGGACACTGACATGACCGACGCTGACCGCAAGATGCTCGCCGACGCCCTCGCCGAAGCCCGTGCCGCTGGCCTCCGTGCCGCCCACTGCGAGCAGCTCCTCGCCGAGCAGGCCGAGCAGCTCAAACAGTTCTACGGCTCCCTTCGGGGCTGGTCGGTGGCCATCGCCGAGAAGGTCGGGGCCTCCCGAGACGACGCCATCCGCAACGACCCCCACGCCCCGAAGCCGTGAACGCAGCCGTGGCCCGTGGCTCATACCCTGTTCGGGTCCTCTGCGCTGTCGTCGCCAACAGTGGGCGCGCTCGTCACCACGCACCGCGGCTACCGCTGGCTATTGCCACCATCGCCGCCATGTTCGCCGGGCTCTACATCGGGGACCTGACCGGGCTGCTCGCCACCGGTACACGCGGTGACCTCGCAGCAGGGGTAGCGCCCGTGGCGTGGCTCGTCGCGTGGACCGCCGCCGGTTCGTCGCTACCGTCCACCGGCGGGACCCGCCGAGGTCGCCTCGATGGCATCGACCGTCTCAGCCAGATTGCCCCGTGTGCCGGACAGACCTGAGGATCCGCATGGGATCCGCCGCTACCCGCTCCGTCGACGACCTGGACCCTGCCCGGGTACCACACTGCCCGACACCCGCCTCGGCTGGGTTACCAGCATCGCCCCGGGATCGTCGCACCGCCGATTCGATGATCGTCACCGCCGCCGGTGAACTGGTCGACCGGCTCCGAGTCGAGGTCGACCGGCTCCACGCCGAGGTCGAACAGTTGCGGGCTGAGGTCGAACAGTGCCAGCAACGCCACGCTGAAGTGGTGGCCACCATCGGACGGCTCACGACAGACCCCTGACCGGCGCAACGACTGGCCAGTGATCGTCCCCATGATCTGACCGGGTTCCCGCCTCCCGGTCAGACGCAAAGGCCCCCGTGCTCCCCCATCAGGGGTTGAGCGCGGGGGGCCTTTGTCGCCAGGGGGTCAGAGTCGCCCGGTCCGCATCGCCCACGCCGCGACCCTCGGCCACGACCACGCCGGGCCACCCGAGACCGTCCAGTCCGGCTCAGGGAGCACACCCGCGTCCGCCAGTTGCGCGCCGTCTGGGCCTCCACCCTGAGCAGCGCCGCTCGGGTTTGTTTTGCTAATCTCTTGACAAGGTTTGCAGACGTTTGAGAAAGTGTCCGCCATGGCACGACCAGCCGGACACTCCCTCAACCGATGGGCGTGGGACGACCTCCTTCGCTTCACCGGCCTGACCCTCACGGACGTGGCGGGGCGGGCCGAGATCCCCCGGGCCACCCTCAGCGGCCTCGTCGGCGGACATCACCGGGCGAGCATTCCCGTCGCCCACCGGATCGCCCGAGTGCTCGACGTTCACCCCGGCACCCTCTTCGAGGGCCTCGGAGCACGGCACGAGGTCCCCGCCGAGGTGGCCTCATGACCCCGACCCAGCTCGTCACGGCCGACCAGATCGCACAGTGGACCCACCTCGACCGGTCCACCATCTACCGGCTCATCGAGGACAACGACCTCCCCGCCGTGCGCATCGGCCGATCAGTCCGGGTCCGGGTCTGCGACTACGAGGCCTGGGTCTCTGACCACCTGGCGGTGGAGTCATGAGGATCGCCCTCTACATGTTCGCCGGCTGGTGCGCCGGGACCCTCCTGCTCACCGCCATCGCGGTCTGGCTGCTCACCCGACCCCGAAGACCCTGACCCCTCCGCTCGGATGCCGGGCGAGGGGCGAGCAGCGAGGTCCCTCCCCTGATGCCTCATTGCTCCCTCTCGCCGGGTGGCCGAGCCCACTGGGTGATGACCCCGGTAGCGCCGGGGCGGAGGCCTTCTTAGGGGTTGACCTCCCCACGCACGCCCGTCCGATCGCATCGGACCTCGGCCACCCCACCACCAAAAAGCAGACGGCCCACCCCACGACCTCACAAGCCGGGGTGGGCCACCTAACCACCTAGGAGCATAGATGCCCCCAGCAACCACCATCCGTGTCGATCTGATGCCAGGCGATCCGTCTCCCGCCATCACCGTCGGGCCTCGCACCAGTCACGGCACCATCACCCTGACACTCGACCTGCCTGGCGCAGTGATCGAGCTGGTGTGCTACGACGGCGAGGGCCTCGTGGAGATCCTCGCTGAGGCCCACGACCAGGCCGCTGCTCGTGTCGCTGGGTTGCCCGCATGACCGCGGCCATCACGTCCCCGATCAGGCCCGCCGACCAGGCCCGAGGCCTCCACTGGCTGGCCCGCTGCCGTGAGTCCCTGCACCAGCACCGAGGCATCGACCGGCACGACCAGACCATGAGCGCCCTCGGTCGGGCCAGCACCAAGGCGGTGAGCCGATGACCGAGCTACCCGTCCTCGAGCGCCGACAGCACGGCCGCAACCACAGCTACCGGCTCAACGGTCAGAAGCTCCCAGGCGTCACCACCATCATCGGCGACGGGCTTCCCAAGCCTGCCCTCATCGGCTGGGCCGCCAAGACCATCGCCGAATACGTCGCCGACCGCCTCGACCAGAACGGCGAACACATCACCGCCGACCAGCTCGTGGACGACCTCGCCGAGATCGCCCGGGCCAAGTCCAAGCCGTGGCCCGCCAAGCTCTCCCGCACCAAGGTCGCCGAAGTCCTCAAGGGCGTCCACTGGGAGGACCGCGACCAGGCAGCCAACCGAGGTACCGAGGTCCACCGGATCGCCGAACTCCTCACCCACGGCGAAGAGGTCGAGGTCCCCGAACCGATCTCTGGCCACGTCGACGCCTACATCGCGTTCCTCGATGACTGGCAACCAACTGACGCCCTCACCGAGGTTGTCATCGGGTCCGCCAAGCACGGGTACTGCGGGACGCTCGACATGATCGCCACCCTCCCGGGTCTCGGCCGATGCTTGGTCGACCTCAAGACCAACCGGTCCGGCCCGTTCGGTGAGGTGGCCCTACAGCTCGCCGCCTACCGCCACGCAGAGGTGGCACTCATCGACAACGAGACGGTCCCCATGCCGCCCGTCGACTGGTGCGGCGTGCTGTGGCTCCGAGCCGACGGATATGACCTCTACCCCTTCGACGCAGGCCCCGAGCAGTTCAGGAGCTTCTTGTACTGCCAGCAGGTGGGCCGGTTCCTCGCCGCCCAAAAGGACCGGGACCTCGCCGCCAAGCACGACGCCATCACCCCCGCCGACGTCGCCATGGAGGCTGCATCGTGAGCACCGCACTCGTCCCCGCCAGCTCGTTCGACCTGGTGCCACAGGCCGCCAGCCTCGCCGATCAGATCGCCCGCACCGACTTCGCCCCGGCCGGGCTTCGCGGCAAGCCCGAGGCCGTCATGGCCGCCATGCTCACCGGCCACGAGATCGGCATCGGGCCGATGCAGGCCCTCTCGGAGATCTCCGTGATCAACGGGCGCCCGTGCATGTCCGCCAAGCTCATGCGGGCGCTCGTGCATCGGGCCGGCCACGACCTGTGGTTCGAGGTGAAGTCGAACACGAAGGTCACGATCTGCGCCCGCCGGGCCGACTGGCCCGAGGACCGCGTCGCCAAGGTCACCTGGACGATGGACGACGCCAAGGCGGCGGGCCTGGCGGGTGGCCAGAACTACCGGAAGTACCCGCGGGCCATGCTCGCCGCCCGCGCCACCGGGGAAATCTGCCGGGACAACTTCGCCGACGTGCTCGGCGGGATCGGCTACACGCCTGAGGAGCTGTCCGACGGCGACCTGGTGGCCGACGACGACCTGGTGGTGGAGTCCCGGGCCGATGTGGCCCCGCCGGAGAAGGCGACGAACGTCCGCAAGGCGAAGGTTGCACCCGCCCGTAAGACGGCGGCCGCCAAGGCTGCGCCGGCGCCTGCCCCCGAGCCCCCGGACGTGGACCTGCCGCCGCTCCCGGGCGAGGACGGGTTCGACGGCATCGTGGACGCCGAGGTGGTCGAGGACGACCCCGTGGACGCAGCTGCGATCCAGGCCCGCATTGACGAGCTCACCCAGGAGGACCGCCAGGACCTTGGCGAGTGGTGGAAGGCCCAGGGCATCCCGCCGCTCAAGTCGGGGAACGTGACCGCCGAGCAGGCCGCCGCCATCGGTGCAGCGATCGACGCCTACAACCCGGCGACCCCGGACCCGGCCGCTCGCAACAAGAAGATGTGGGCGATGGTCGCGGAGGCGTGGCCGTCCGACCCCGACGAGGACCGTGACGAGCTGCGCCGCCACCTGATCGAGGTGGTGTCCGCCCAGCGCACGGCGTCGTCGAAGGACCTGACCGACGACGAGTGGTCGGCCCTCTTCGACGGGCTCCAGTCGATCACCGACGGGTCGCACGCCCTGTTCCTGCGGTCGAACGGCGAGTGGGAGCTGCGCAAGGCGACGGGCGGTGCGTCGTGATCCTCACCCCGCTGCCCGCTCCCGCCCGCAACGTCCACCCGCTGCGCTCCGACTACGTCGAGGTGTGCTGGACGCCCGTGGTCGGCTCGACGGCCGTGGCACTGCTGCGCCTGCTCCCGGCCATGTGGGCCGAGGCCGTGCCCGTCGAGGTGGCTGACCTGGACTTGGCGCAGCGGTTCGGGCTCGGCAAGTCCGACCGGGTGCGCCAGACCGCCCAGCGCATCGCCCGGTTCTGTGGTGGCCGCTGGGACCCGTCGTTGCGCCTGCTGGAGGTTCCGACGGCGCTGCCGTCTCTGTCGCCCGGCCAGTTGGCCCGGGTGCCCGAGTGGACACGGGCCCGCCATGAGGCCCTGACGATGGCGGTGGCGTCGTGAACGCCGTGACGTGGCCGCTGGCCTTGCCGCTGATCCTGGCCGTGTGCTTCTACGTGCTCGCCGTGGTCGAGGACCGGGCCGAACGACGAGAGAGGAACGAGCGATGAGCGAGGAACTCGAGGGGTGGCTCGTCACCGGGGGGTGCCCAGGCCCCCCCCCCCCCCCCCCCCCCCGAGTGCGCCGATCCGGTGGAGCTGGCCGCAGCGGTCGCCGCCGGAGTCGAGGTGGAGTACTCCTGCAACGGCCGGTGGTACCGCAACTCCTTCGAGTCCGAGGGCCAGTTCCGGGGTTCCATCGCCAACCTCGCCTACCGCGTCCCCGCGTCGTGGTCGTGGTCCCCGGAGCCTCCCGCCCCGGATGACCTGATGTCCCGTGCCCGCGGACACGCGGAGACGCACCCGGAGTCCCGTGAGCTGATCGAGGAGCTGGTGGCGGAGCTGCTGGAGGCGGTCGTCCGGTGGGCGTGCTTCGCCGCCCCGTCCCCCGTGCCGCCGTGGCCGGGTGGCGTCCTGCGAGACGCCGCCAACCGGCTGCGCTGGATAGCCAACTCCGGCTACATCGAGGACCCGGGAATCAAGCGAATCATCCGCAGTTGGGCCGACGAACTGGACGCCACCCTCGTCCCGCCGTGGCCGGGTGCGGTGCCGTCCGGGCTCACCGATGAGGACGGGGTGCCGACGTGGCTCGCCCAGGCCGGGCAGGTGCGCGGCGAGCAGGTGCGGTTCGGCCCTCACGGCGCTTGGTGGCCCAACACGGTTGACGACTTCGACCCTGACAACGACTTCGTTGAGGACCGGTGGGTGGAGGTGCGTGCTCCCCGGGCCGTGCCCGTGCCGGAGACGGAGCGGGTGCCGTGGTGGGAGGCGGTCGGGCGACGGTGGCCTGACGGTCGCACCGTCTGGAAGGTGACGCACTCCGTCGAGGGCGTCATCGCCTGGGACAACGGAGGCGAGGCCCTGGACGTCATGTTCTCCGCTGATGGCACGGTCGAGGTGCTGAAGGACGGCGACCGGTGAAGCGCACGACGAAGCGCAGGCTCTCGACTGTGATCGGCTGCGTGCTCGGCGGGGTCACCTTCACCGGCCCGTTGGCGGGTGCGGTGCTGTCTGACTGGCAGTGCCGCCGGGGCGCGGTGTGTGAGGCGCAGACTGACCGGTGGATGACGGCAGGTCTGTCGACTGAGCGGTGTGACCGTCCAGTGGTGGAGGTCGAGTCGTGAGCGCCGTGGAGCTAGCCACCAAGCAGTGCAGTTCGTGCGGCGAGGCGAAGCCGCTATCGGAGTTCCACCGCAACGCGAAACACAAGGACGGCCTGACATACGCCTGCAAGCAGTGTAACGGGGCGAAGGTCAAGGCGAGCGCCCAACGTAGGCGCGCTGAGATGGGGGGTGACGGCGTGGCTGGAGGACAGGGCCGCCACGGTTCGTGAGAGCCGCAAGCGGACAGGCAACGCCGCGGGGAAGAGGTACGCGAGGGCCAGGAGCCGTGCGGTCAAGGAGCTGATCGAGGCACACCGCGCCGAGTTCGATCAGAGGATGAGGGTAGCACGGTACGAGATTGACCGGGAGGTCGAGTCGTGACCGCCGTAGCGGACGCCGTTGGGCGTGGGCAATGGGACTGGTGGATCGTGGCCGGGCTGGTGGTGGCGGTGCTGGTGGCCCAGGTCGTGGCCGTGGTGACGAGAGGCCCATTGGGCAAGGAAGGAGACAGCGATGAGCGATGAACGTCCGGGGTGGCATCGTCACCCGAACGGTGGCGGCTGGGTGCAGGACACGGCGTCAGTCGATGAGACGGCCCATATCGGACCGGACGCTCAGGTGTACGGGACCGCTCGGGTGTCCGGCTCGGCCCGGGTGTCCGGCTCGGCCCAGGTGTCCGGGAACGCTCGGGTGTTCGGGAACGCTCGGGTGTCCGGGACCGCTCAGGTGTTCGGGACCGCTTGGGTGTTCGGGGCCGCTCGGGTGTTCGGGGCCGCTCGGGTGTCCGGGGACGCTGAGGTGTTCGGGAACGCTCAGGTGTTCGGGTACGCTCGGGTGTCCTTTCCCCGCCATGCCCTGACCGTCGGCCCGATCGGGTCCGAGGACCAGACCCTGACCCTGTTCCGCACTGAGGCAGGGTACGGGGTGAGTGTCGGGTGCTGGCACCCGGACGGGGCAACCCTCGATGACCTGACCGCTGAGGTGCAGCGTCGAGCACCGGACCATGCGGATGAGTACGCGGCAGCCGAGGCGCTGTTGCGGTTGCGGATCAACGACTGGAGGAACGAGCGATGAGCGAGACCGACGACCTGACGGGCGCTGAGCGGTACCTGGCCGAGCGGCTGGCGGACCCGGAGTATCGGGATGCCTACGAGGCTGCCGCCCCGGCGGCGGGCGACGACCTGCGAGAGCGGATCGCACGGGCGATCTACGAGGAAGAGCACGACGGGCCGTGGAAGAACGCCAACCACCCGGACTGGGTGCAGAGTCTGCGATCCGCCGACGCCGTGCTGGCCGTGCTTCCCGCTCCCCCCATCGACGAGGGGGCAGGCCCCTCGGGACCCCCGTGGTACCTGGCGCAGGACGTGTGGATGGCCCTCGGTGGGACCCCGGACGCGTTCGAAGCGTGGGCGCACTGCGAGGACGACCGCCGCACATGGGGAGACGCGTGGGCGCAGATCATCGCCGCCGTCGGTGGCTCTCGGATGGAGGGCGACACGAACCCGCCGCCCGGGACGATCCTCGACCTGCCGTCGTACCAGTGGGTGCGTGAGTCCCCCGCCCCGCCCCCCGCCCCGCCGTGGCCGGGTGCGGTGCTGTCCGGTCTGACGGACGAGGACGGGGTGCCGACGTGGCTCGCCCAGGCCGGGCAGGTGCGCGGCGAGCAGGTGCGGTTCGGCCCTCACGGCGCTTGGTGGCTCAACAGGTTGACGGCTGACCCTGACAACGACTCGTTGAGGACCGGTGGGTGGAGGTGCGTGCTCCCCGGGCCGTGCCCGGGCCGGAGACGGGCGGGTGCCGGGGGGGGGGGGGGGCCGGGGGGCGGGCCGGGGCAACCCGGACTGCGGGGCGCCGGGCACCCGACCAGCCACCCCCCCGGAGGCCCCGGCCGCGGGGAGGCGCAGCGATGAGCACCGACCAGACATGCAACAACAACAAACAACAAGGAGAAGGCAAGTGAGCAACGTAACGATTGATGGCGTCGAGTACGCACCGGTCCGCCCTGTGGGTGGTGAGGTGCGGATCGTGATCGGCCAGCGTGGATGGGTGTGGGTCGGGTACTACCGCCACGAGGACGACGTGGTCACTCTGACTGGTGCCCGCAACATCCGCCAGTGGGGCACGTCCGTCGGGTTGGGTGAGCTTGTGGCTGGGCCGTTGGGTGGGACTGTCCTCGACCCTGCTGGGATCGTGGAGATCCATGAGTTGGCGGTGGTGGCGACGATCCACGCTGATGCTGAGGCGTGGTCGGGGCATCTCGGATGACCGGGCGAGGTGTGCTGTCCGTTGTGGAGGACTCTGGCGGCAACGGCTACGGCAACGGCTACGGCTACGGCTACGGCAACGGCAACGGCCACGGCTACGGCTACGGCAACGGCTACGGCTACGGCTACGGCTACGGCAACGGCTACGGCTACGGCTACGGCAACGGCTACGGCTACGGCTACGGCTACGGCGACGGCTACGGCGACGGCTACGGCGACGGCGACGGCTACGGCGACGGCTACGGCTACGGCGACGGCTACGGCGACGGCTACGGCGGCCGAGCATGACCACCCATGAGTGCCCGAAGTGTGGTCCGGTCCCTGACGTGGAGTTGTTCGGCATCGAGTACCCCGAGGTCTACGACGGGGTGCTGTTCTGGGTGCACGGCAAGTGCGGGACGGCGTGGCCCCGCAACGCGGATTGGGAAGCGTCGGTGGCTGCTGCCAGGGCGCACAACGAGAGGGGTGAGGGGTGAAGGCGATCTGGTTGCGTCAGCCGTACCCGACGCTCATCGAGATCGGGGTCAAGCAGTGGGAGACGCGCGGCGGGCCACCGAACGGGCCGATGCGTCCTGATGGTGTCCGTGGGATGCCGGGGCTGGCGATCGAACCGGGTGAGCGCATCGCCGTCTGCGCCGGGGCGAAGGCGCCGACGATCTGCCAAGTCGGTGCCTACGACGTGATGCCGCACGCGTCCGATGGCCACGTCGCATGGGGCGGCACAGCCCTACACCCGGGCGACTGGTACACCTACGAACGCCCCAACCCGCCCGGCAGGGTGGACGAGATCGTGGTCCTCTCGCTCGGCCGGGTGGTGTGTACCGCCGTGGTGGCCGAGGCGCTGCCGATCGTGGCCGAGACGGGGGAGCACGACGACGAGATCTACCTGACCACGAACGGCTTTCTGTACCGCCAGACCGTCACCGGCGACCCGTGGGTGGCGTCCAACGTCCAGCAGACCGACATCTCCGACCAGCTCCCGTACGGCGACTGGCGGCCGGGCCGGTGGGCGTGGCGTCTCACCGATGCAGAGCCGGTGCAGTCGCGACCCGCACCAGAGGTGACGCGTGGCAACCGCCAAGGCGTCTGCGAGATCAAGGAGACATGGTGAGTAGGTCGAGTGTTGTCCGGGAGGTCGACCATGAACTGGTAGTGCAAGAGAACGGACGAACTGACGTGGAGAATCTCCTCCGCACGGTAGGTGCTGCCACAGGGGTGATGCAGTGATGACCGACCTGATCCTCGGGGTCGACCCCGGCAAGACCGGCGCACTGGCGGTGCTGCACCCTCAGCTCGGGCTGCTCGACGTGCACGACATGCCGGAGGCGACCGGGCACCCGCTCGGCGCCCTGGTGGCCGACATGGTGCGGGACTACGCACCCGACGAGTTCGCCTTGGCCGTGGTGGAGAAGGTGCACGCCATGCCCCGACAGGGCGTGTCCAGCGTGTGGACGTTCGCTGAGGGCCACGGTGCCGTGTTGGGTGCGTTGGGTGCGCTCGGTGTGCCGGTGCGGCTCGTCCCGCCCAGCACCTGGAAGAAGGCGCTGGGCTTGTCGGCCGACAAGAACGCCAGCCGTCAGCGGGCGATCGAGACGTGGCCCGAGCATGTGCGGACGTTCGCCAGGGTCAAGGACGACGGCCGTGCCGAGGCTGCGTTGCTGGCCCTGTTCGGGGCGACGGCCGTGACCCCCGTCGAGTTCGGTGCGGCGCTCGGCTGGCCGCGGCTGTTCCGCAAGGGGAAGCTGTGCTGGGTGTCCGACAGCGGCACGACGGTGTCGATCGGCACGCACGGCACGAAGGTGCGGGTGACGCACCGGCTCACGGCCGAGGAGTGGTGGGTGCCGTGCGACGCGGTGGGCCTCGAGTTCGTGGCGGCGTTCGACGCGGATCGGCCGTCGGCGTGAGCGTCAACGTCGTGTCTTACGGCGGCGGCGTCCAGTCGACCGCCCTCCTCGTGCTCGCCGCTCGGGGTGAGATCGACTTTCGCACGTTCCTGTTCGCCAACGTCGGGGACGACTCCGAGCATCCCGCGTCCCTGCGGTACGTGCGAGAGGTGGCCGCCCCCTACGCAGCGGCTCACGGCATCGAACTGGTGGAGTTGCAGCGGACGTGGAAGCGCGGCGACCGCAAGGGCCAGGTTGAAACCCTATGGGGCCGGCTCACTCGTGAGGGTTCCAGGTCTATCCCGATCCCGGTTCGCATGTCGGGCGGCTCACCCACGAACCGAGCGTGCACTGGTGATTTTAAGATCGACGTGGTAGCCGCTGAGCTGCGGCGTCGCGGTGCAACCGCGGAGGACCCGGCGACGGTGGCTCTCGGGATCTCAGTGGACGAGATCGAACGAGCCCGGCCCGGTGTAGACCCCCGCTCACCGCTACAGCGGAGGGTGTACCCGTTACTCGACCTCGGCCAATCGCGTGGCGATTGTCGTCGGGTGATCGCAGACGGCGGCCTACCCGTCCCGCCGAAGTCGTCATGTTTCTTCTGCCCGTTCCACAACACAGACGCGTGGCGGAACCTGCTCGACGAAACCCCCGAACTGTTCGCAAAGTCAGTGGAGCTTGAGCGGAAGCTGAACGAGCGCCCCGGGCGAGACAAGAACCCGGTCTACCTGACCCGCCACGGCATCCCGCTCGATCGTGCAGTCAACGACGACCAGGGCCGACTCGAGGGCATGGACGGGTGTGACTCGGGATGGTGCATGACGTGATCCGCGCTCTGATCGACGCCCGACGTGCCACCAGCGCCCCGCACGTGCCTCGCAGGTGCCCCGTGTGCTGGCCCCCAGACGTGCTCGAGCGGGTGTTCCCCGCCGACCAGTGCGACTGGGAGTACGTGGCGCAGCGTGAGGGCGGCCGCCGACCGGCGACCGATCGACGACGAAAGGAACGTGACGTGATCCCATCCCTGCAACTGGTGGCCTACGAGCCCCCCGTCCCGGAGCCGATGGCGTGGCAGGACCGCGGCGCGTGCCGTGGCGCCGACCCCGACCTGTTCTTCCCGACGAAGAACCGCACGGCCCACGCGGCGAAGCGGATCTGCGCCGTGTGCGAGGTGCGGGCCGAGTGCCTGGCCTACGCCATCGACAACGAGCCGTTGGGCGTGTGGGGCGGCATGTCCCCACGGGAACGCCGCACCCTCCGCAAGCAGCGACGGGCGGCGACCGCATGACCGACCTGCTCGACGCCCTCATGCGCACCCGGCCCGGCGACGGCGACACCACCCGCAGCCGGTGGCCCGCCTGGCACACCACCGCCCCATGCCTCGGCCACCACCGCGACTTCTACGGCCACGACCAAGCCAGCCAGGACCGGGCCAAGGCCATCTGCGCCGGATGTGACCACCGGGCCGCCTGCCTCGACGAAGCACTCTCCCTGCCCATCAGTCACGACCAGGGCGTCCGGGCCGGGCTCACCGACGACCAGCGGCGCCGCATGCCACGCACCGCTCACCGCTACGGCCGCACCGTCGCCCGCTGCGGCACCGAGAGCGGGTACCGCACCCACCACCGCCTCGGCGAAGCCCCATGCCTGGCATGCCGGGACGCCAAAGCCGCCGCCGACCGGGCACGACGAGGGAGCGAACGATGACCATCACCATGACCGACTACGAGCAGTTCCTCGCCGCCAAGCGACGCACCATCCCAGGCGACGGCATCGAGGCGCACGACCTGCCCCTCTCGCTGTTCCCGCACCAGTCCGAAGTGGTCCGGTGGGCGGCACGCAAAGGGCGAGCCGCTGCGTTCTTGGACACCGGCCTCGGCAAGACCCGCATCCAGTTGGCATGGGCCGACGTGATGCGCCAAGGCGGCTCGGCGCTGATCGTGTGCCCGCTGTCGATCGCCACGCAGACCGCCCGGGAGGCGGCCGCCATCGGCATCGAGGCGCACGTCGTCCGCCACCAGGACCAGGTGACCGGACCGGGCATCTGGATCACGAACTACGAGATGGAGCACGCTTTCGACCCGGCGATGTTCGGTGCGGTGGTGCTCGACGAATCGTCGATCCTGAAGAACCATGAGGGCCGCACCCGCACCGCGCTGATCAGCCGGTGGGGGACGGTGCCGTACCGGTTGGCATGCACCGCCACGCCGGCGCCCAACGACCACACCGAACTGGCCAACCACGCCGAGTTTCTCGGGGCCATGTCCCGTGTCGAGATGCTGGCTGCGTTCTTCGTGCACGACGACGACGGATGGCGCCTGAAGGGGCATGCGGCGCAGGCCATGTATGAGTGGATGTCGGGGTGGGCGATGGCCGCCCGCCGGCCGTCTGACATCACAGGGAACACGCTCGACGACATCGCCTACGTGCTGCCCGAGCTCCGCATCGAGGGGCACACGGTGGAGGTCAACCAGGCGCCGGAGGGGCAGTTGTTCGCTACGACGCTCGGCGGTGTCGGCGGTCGGGCGAAGGCTCGCAAGGCGACGTTGGGCGAGCGGGTTGAGCGCGCCGCCGATCTGCTCGACCATGATCGGCCGGCGATCGCATGGTGCGGCCTGAACGACGAGGCCAACGCCATCACGAAGGCCGTTCCGGGGGCGGTCAACCTGCACGGCACCCTGTCACCCGATCAGAAGGTCGAACTGATCGAGGGGTTCGTCTCCAATGTCCACCGGGTGTTGGTGACGAAGCCGAGCATCGCAGGATTCGGCCTCAACTTTCAGCACGCATCCGATCAGGTCTTCGTGGGGCTGGGCGACTCGTACGAGTCCTACTACCAGGCCATCCGCCGATCGTGGCGGTTCGGTCAGACACAGCCCGTGAATGTGCACGTCGTCGTCTCGGACCTTGAGGCCGACGTGGTGGCGAACGTGCGGGCGAAGGAACGCAATGCCAACGACATCACCGACCGACTCGTTCGGTCCCTACAACGAAACCGGGAGATCCACGCATGAACGACCAACAGCCCTACGTGACAGACGACGCTGAAGGGGAAGGGTGGCGGCTGATGCTCGGTGACTCGTGCGAGCGGCTGGCCGAGCTGGCCGACAACAGCGCCGACATCTGCGTGTACTCGCCGCCGTTCGCCAGCCTCTACACCTACTCCCCGTCGGACCGGGACCTCGGCAACAGCGCCAGCATGGACGAGTTCGGAGAGCACTACCGGTTCATCTTGGACCATGTGCTACGGGTGATGAAGCCGGGCCGGATCATCGCCGTGCACGTGCAGCAGGTGGCAACGCAGAAGTGGCGAGACGGTGTGGTCGGGTTGACCGACTTCCGGGGTGACGTGATCCGCATGCACGTCGAGGCCGGGTACACGTTCTACGGCGAGGTGACGATCTGGAAGAACCCGCAAAGCCAGCAGATCGTCAAGAAGGTTGCAGCCCTGTCCTTCTCGAACCTGGAGAAGGATTCGTCTCGCACCAGGCCGGCCCTGGCCGACTACCTGCTGATCTTCCGCAAGCCCGGCGACTCAGAAGTGCCGGTGCACCCGGAGTGCACCCGTGACGACTGGATCCAGTGGGCATCCCCGATCTGGCAGACCGACTCGGACCCGCTCGACTCGATCGACGCCGGGCCGATGCACTCGTGCTGGTTCGACATCAAGGAGACGAACACGCTGAACACGGCCGTAGCGAGGGAGTCGGCCGACGAGCGCCACATCTGCCCATTGCAACTGGACCTCATCGAGCGGGCGCTCCGGCTGTGGTCGAACCGTGGCGATCTGGTGTTGTCGCCCTTCGGTGGGATCGGTTCTGAGGGCGTCGTTGCGGTCAAGCATGGCCGTCGGTTCGTCGGGTGTGAGCTGAAGCCGTCCTACTGGCAGACGGCCGTGAAGAACCTGGAGGGGGCTGAGCGGGAGGCGCAGATGGGGACGCTGTTCGGTCAACTGGCCGACGCAACCTGACCGGCGGCGCGCCGTGACGTTGACCGACACCGACGACCTCCCCGACCACGTCCTAGAAGACCAGGCCGCCGCCGAAGGGCTCGGCCCTCGGCCCACCCGCCGCCACCGAGACATCCCCCACGACGCCGATGCCGAAGAAGCCGTCATCGGCGCCATGCTCTACAGCCTCGACGCCTGCGACGCCGCCATCGAGGCCGGGCTCGCCCCCGACCACTTCTACGGGCCCCGCTACGCCCGCACCATGGCCGCCATCGTCGCCTGCCTCGACCACGCCGAGAAGCCCGACCCCATCACCGTCGCCGCCCGCTCCGGCGGCACCATCGACGCCCGCGACCTCATAGCCGCCCTCGTCGGCACCCCCACCGCCGCCAACGCCGCCGCCTACGCCCGCCGGATCATCACCTGCCACCGCCTCCGCCACACCATGGCCGCCGGCACCCAGGTGGCCGAGCTTGCCCGCACCGGCGACCTCGACGGCGCCCTCGCCGCCATGCAACGCCTCGCGGCGGACCAACCCGACGGCGACACCGGCACCACCTGGTCCACCATCGACCTCGCAGCCGTCATCGACGGCGATGGGCCACCCGAGCCCACCATGCTCGCCCGCGACGACGGCCACCAGCTCCTCTACGCGGGTCGGGTCCACGCCTTCAACGCCGAGAGCGAGAGCGGCAAGTCCTGGCTCGCCTGCACCGCCGCGGCCGAACGGATCGCAGAAGGAGAACACGTCCTCTACCTCGACTTCGAGGACCACGCCACCGGCATCGTCGGCCGGCTCCGAGCGCTCGGTGTCGACCCCGCCGCCATCATCGACCGGCTCCACTACATCCGGCCCGACGACCCCATCGACGCCGTGGCCACCGCGGCACTCGAACGGACCCTCATCGACCACCGCCCCACTCTCGCCATCATCGACGGGGTCACCGAGGTCATGGTCCAGAACGGGTGGAGCATCAACGACAACGACGACGCCGCCCGGTTCCTCTTGGCCCTCCCCCGCCGGATCGCCCGCCACGGCGTCGCCGTCGTCATGATCGACCACGTCCCCAAGGACAAGGAATCCCGGGGCCGCTACGGCATCGGCGCCCAGCACAAGCTCGCCGGCGTCGACGGCGCCGTCTACCGCCTCGAGGTCACCAAGCCCTTCGGCGTGGGCCGCACCGGCACCAGCGTCATCACCGTCGCCAAGGACCGGCCCGGCCACGTCCGCGGGTTCGCCACCGGCGGCGAGAAGGTGGCCACGATGCAGCTCGTGAGCCTCCCGGGCGGCGACGTGCACCTGTCGCTCCTCACCCCCGACGACGCCACCAGCGGCGAGCTGCGGGTCCGCCCGACCAGCCTCATGGAGAAGGTGTGCGACGCCATCGCGGCGCTCAACGAGTCGGGGGTCAAGCCGACCCGCAACGGCGTCCTGGCCGACGTGGCAGGCAAGAAGAAGTTCGTCGCCGAGGCCCTCCGGCTGCTCATCGCCGAGGGGTTCGTGGCGACCGAACCGGGCCCGAATCGGAGCCAGCTGCACGCCGTGATCAAGCCGTACCGACCCACCACTGAGCCTGTGGACAACTACCCGGACGAGGAGTTCTAGCCCTGTGGATAACAGTTCCGATTCTCTCCCTACTCCCGGTGGGTCCCCGGTGGGTCCCGGTGGGTCCCGGACCCACCCGATGTGGGCTCGGCCCGGGTGGGTCCCGGTAGGTCCGGGGGCGGGGTCTAAAGACCCCGGACCGGGACCCACCCAAGGGCCCCACTCGGCACCCACCCAACCACCCAAAAACAGCCCGGTGGGTCCCGGCGACGGGGACCCACCCGCACTGTGGCCCAACTTCGACCCGACGGCACCCAACGCCTACGCCCGAGCATGGGCCGACCTCTGGTCGAGGACCACCACCGACTGGACCCCGCTCGCCACCATCCGAGACCATGTGGCCACCACCCACGGCCTCCAGCCCAAGACCATCGCCAACATGATCCGCACCGCCCGCACCAACCGCCACCTCGAGCACCGAGGCGGGTACTCCCAGAAGCGCCAGACCGACACCCGCCAGATCCGCCGCCGCACCCAGGAGACCACCGAACGATGAACCCCACCCACCGCTCCAAGGTCGTCTCGAACCTCGACACCGGGGCCACCTGGCTCAACACGATCCCCCACGACATCAACGCCATCGTGGCCGAGCTCCACCGCCAGGCCCGGGCGTCGGCAAGCCTCGGCTCCGGCGGTGACGGCCGGGCACCGAAGGGGTCACACTCCGACCCGACCGGCGGGGCGGTGGTCACCATGGCCGACGCCATCGCCCGGGCCGACGAGGAGACCCGCGAGATCGACGCCGCCCTCGCCCTGCTGGATGAGACCATGGCGTGGCTGCTGGCCAAGTGCGGGACGATCCAGCGCGCCGGGCTGCGGCCACCCGACGAACCCGCCCCCGTCCAGGCCAAGCGGATCAACTGCGCCAACTGCGCCCGCTTCGGGCTCGACATCGACGTGGCCGACAGCGGCGGTCGTCTGTGCGGCCAGTGCAAGACCTTCCGCCGCAACCACAAGGTCATGCCCCATGAGGCGATCTGTCGGGCATGGGCCAACGGCACCAGCCGCATCACGCCGGGCCTGATCGCTGAGGCCAAAGCCCACGCACAACGCAAACGCCGAGCCTCGTAGCCTCGTGGTACTTGCAATGCGCTGACCTGCATGATAGGTCTACAGCAGTTGAGTGCGACCCGTGGCCCTGCGCCCGGGTCGCTCTTGCGTTCCGGGGGAGGTGGCTGGAGTGGTCGACCCGCTGAAGTCTCACGCCAGGACGAAACTCATCGCCTACATCCGGGCCACCCAACCTCACTGCCACCTGTGCGGCCTGCGCATCGACCTCGACGCCGACCACCAGCGGGCACCGCTCGGATCAGCACTCGATGAGCTAGTGCCTCGTGCTCACGGCGGGTCCTGCACAGACCCGACCAACGTCGCCCACGCCCACCGGATGTGCAACAGCATCCGAGGGACCAAGACGATCACACCTGACCTGCGCAGACGCTGCCATGCTGCGGTGATCGAGGTCCTGCAACCGTCCGTCGTGCGCCGGAGCTGGTGACGGGGCCACCGTTTCTTTGGTTATCCA